>CALQPL010000024.1 GCA_943332445.1 Bifidobacterium breve | reverse complement strand
TCAGTTGGCCGGATCATGGAATGTGCTCAATGCAGTCCTGGCTCAGCAGTTAGCAGTAAGTGTTGGAGTCAGTGCGGATTTAGCCATCGCAGGTATTGCCTCACTGAGCAGTGTCCCTGGACGTCTTGAGTCTGTTCAGGTTGAGGGAAATGCCATTGCAGGTTTTGTTGATTACGCGCATACCCCCGATGCGGTTGAGCAGGTTGTGTCCGAGTTGCGCTCTTTAGCTGGCAGCCAGCGCAAGTTGGTCGTAGTCATTGGTTGTGGTGGCGACCGTGATGCACTCAAGCGTCCGTTGATGGGAGCTGCGGCGGCTCGGTGGGCCGATGTCGTGGTGATCACCGACGACAATCCGCGAAGTGAAGACCCAGCTGTCATCCGTGCGGCGGTTATGGCAGGCGCTGCAAGTGCCAACGCGTCAGCTTCTTTAGTCAATGTGGCTGATCGTCAAGCCGCCATCCAACAAGCAGTCGACGTGGCTGGTCCAGATGGGATCGTCGCGGTCTTGGGCAAGGGACATGAAACCGGTCAGGAACTCTCCGGAATTGTTGCGCCCTTCGACGATCGCGTCGCGCTGCACCGCGCCCTGGGTGGTGCGTAGTGATTGCCCTAACAGCTGCTGAGATTGTTTCGATTACTCAGGGACGACTGGGTCAGGGGACCGATCCGCAATTAGTGGTGACAGGCATTGCTCGAATTGATTCGCGAGATCTTTCACCCGGTGACCTGTTTGTTGCCTTTGAGGGTGAAACCCTCGACGGTCATGACTTCGTCGACCAAGCCAGGAGCAACGGAGCGGCGCTTTCGTTAGTGACTCGGCAGGTCGCTGGCCCGCACATTGTGGTGAGCGACATGTTGGAAGCGGTGTCGGCACTAGCTCGGCACAATGCACAAGCGCTGACCTCAACCTGCACCATCATTGGCTTGACCGGGTCTTCTGGAAAAACGTCGACCAAGGACTTGTTGGCCAGCGTTCTAGAAGCCGCTGGTGAAACAGTTGCACCGCCGGGGTCCTTCAACAATGAGCTGGGCTTTCCGCTGACCGTTTTGCGAGCGAATCTGAATACGAAGTATCTGGTGTTGGAAATGGGTGCACGCGGAGTAGGGCACCTTGCGTTGTTGTGTTCTATTGCGCAACCAAAAGTCGGCATAGTTTTGAACGTAGGCGCGGCTCATCTAGGGGAGTTCGGCGACCTCGAAACTACGGCGAGAGCAAAATCCGAAGTCGTCGCAACATTGCCGTCGGATGGAATTGCTGTTCTCAATAGCGACGACGATCGCGTGCGAGCCATGACAGCTCTGACACAGGCTCGCTGTGTCTACTTTGGCGACTCAGGTGATGCGCTCGTGCGCGCTGAAAACGTGATTGTTGGGGCGGATGGGTGCGCGCAGTTTGATGTGCGCATTTCCGGCTTGGCGAGTGAGCACGTCGCGCTGAAGGTCGCCGGACGGCACCAGGTATCCAACGCTTTGGCAGTGGCTGCCACCGCGATCTCGATCGGAATCAGCCCTCGTGCGGTAGCCGAGGCTCTGAGTCAAGCAGGTCCGCGCAGTCCGTGGCGAATGCAAGTCGAGCAGGGCGCGAACGATGTAACGGTCATCAACGATGCCTACAACGCCAATCCAGACTCGATGCAAGCCGCCTTACTTGCCGCGGCAGATATTGCCAACGGCCGGAGATTAGGAATTGTTGTCGGCGAGATGCTCGAACTGGGAAATCAATCGGGGCCAGCTCATGTGGAATTAGGAACTGCCGTTGCTAAAGCGGCTCCAGCGTGGGTAATCGCGGTAGGTTCAGTGGCGGAACAGATTGAAAGCGGTGCGGTGTCCGCTGGTGTGTCACCAGACGTGATCAGCCGAGTTGACGACGCCCCGTTGGCCATTCGTAAAGCACTCGAACTTGCACAACCAGGAGATGTGGTTTTGATCAAGGCCTCACGCGGCATCGGACTCGAAGTCGTCGCGCAAGCCCTCGTGGGCGGTGGTAAGTCGTGAAGCTCATCGTGATTTCCGCAGGCATCGCTTTGATTGTCTCGCTCCTAGGAACACCTTGGTTGATGCGAATATTGAACCGCCGAGGCTATTCCCAAGCCATCCGTGAATCCGGCGATCTACTTTTCCCTGATCACGAGAGTAAGAAGGGCACCCCGTCGATGGGTGGCCTAGCGGTGATTATTGCCGTGCTTGCTGGGTATGGCGTCGCACATGTTGTGCGTGGCACTCCGCCCACGGCTTCTGGCTTACTTCTTCTCTTCCTCGTCGTTGGATTGGGTGCAGTTGGCTTCATTGACGACTACATCAAGATCTTCAAGCGTCGTTCCATGGGTCTACGAGCCAGCGCAAAGTTCGGTGGCCAGGTCGTTATCGGCATTGTCTTCGGTGTCCTTTCCTTGAACTTCAGCGATGACCGGGGGCTGACGCCGGCTTCTCGCGCAGTGTCGTTTATTCGCGATACGCCATTGGTCCTGCCGGCTGCAGCCTTTGTCCTATGGGCCTTGCTCTTAGTGGTGGCGACATCCAACGCGGTGAACTTGACCGATGGCCTCGATGGCTTGGCCATTGGTGCGGCGATGATGTCGTTTGCCGCGTACACCTTGATTGGTGTGTGGCAGTTCGGCCAAGGGTGTGCCCTCAGCCCAGGACGCAGTTGTTATGAAGTGCGAGATCCTCTGGACTTAGCGATTCTGGCTGCTGGTTTTACCGGAGCCTGTTTCGGATTCCTTTGGTGGAACGCCCCGAAGGCACAAATCTTCATGGGGGACACCGGGTCACTAGCCATCGGTGGTGCGATCGCAGGGTTCGCCATTTTGAGCCGCACCGAAATCTTGTTACTTGCGCTGGGCGGACTCTTCGTCATCATCACGATGTCGGTGATTCTGCAGGTGGGTTCGTTCAAACTCACGGGGAAACGAATTTTCAAGATGGCACCTCTGCAACATCACTTTGAGATGTTGGGCTGGGCTGAAGTCACGATTGTGATTCGGTTCTGGATCATCGCGGGCCTGTGTATTGGCACAGGTCTGGCCCTGTTCTATTACGAATGGGTGCGGGTTCGCGGGTGAGTGAGCAAGCCTTCATCATTACGCCTGACCTTGATTGGTCAGTTCAACGCGTTGTCGTGGCTGGGGCCGGAGTTACCGGTAAGGCCGTAGCTCATGCCTTGGCTCGACGAGGTGCGACGGTGCATGTGGTCGATCAGGGACTCACCCCCGGATCAGCGGTGAAAGCCGAGTTTGAGACCGCAGGCTTTATCGCCGATGACGATGAATTGGGTGCTGTCGTTGAAGCCAGCCTCATGGTGGTTTCGCCGGGTTGGCGCCCCGATGCGCCAGTGATGAAGGCCGCTGAGACTTTGCAAGTTCCCATCTTGGGTGAACTAGATGTGGCCTGGATCCTGCAGCAGCAGCGCGGACAAGGGCCCGCATGGTTGACCTTGACCGGAACGAACGGGAAGACCACGGCTGTGACTATGGCCGAATCAATGTTGCTGGCTGCGGGTCGACGTGCACTTGCTGTAGGCAACGTTGGACGTTCCATCGTTGAAGCCATCGATGCACAGGAGCCCTATGAGGTGTTGGCTCTGGAGTTGTCGTCCTTCCAACTCCATCGATCACATCTGATGCGCCCCTTCGCCTCCGCAGTACTCAACATTGCGCCCGACCACCTTGACTGGCACGGCGATTTCGCTGCCTACCGCGCAGACAAGGCTCGAATTCTGGAGCGCACGACGCATGCCTGTATTTATCGCGCTGAGGAGCCGATCACGCGACAGCTCATTGAGCAAGCCGATGTCGAGGAGGGATGTCGCGCGATTGGAACCACGTTGGGCATTCCTGCCTTGGGTGAAATTGGTGTGGTTGACGGATTGATTCTTGATCGCGCTTTTGAGGACAACCGTCGCGAAGAAGCTACTGAACTTGCCGGTGTAGATGACCTTGTGGACCAAGCCGCGCACACGATTGCTAATGCGTTATCGGCCACTGCTTTAGTGCGATCAACAGGTGTTGACCCCAGCGCCATCCGTCAGGGATTGCGTGATTGGCAGCCGCAACCACACCGAATGACAGTGGTCGCGACCATCGATGAGGTCACCTGGGTTGATGATTCAAAGGCAACGAACCCACATGCTGCCGCGGCGTCCTTGGCTTCCTTTGATGACATCGTGTGGATCGCTGGGGGATTGGCCAAGGGAGCGGAGTTTGACGAATTGGTCACTCGCGCCGCATCTCGATTGCGTGCTGTGATCGTCCTTGGAACAGATCGTGACCAGGTCGTGGCAGCAGTTAAGCGACACGCACCAGATGTGCCTGTAATCGACGTTGATGACGCGGAAAATGGTGCAGTGAACTTGATGCAGGCGGCCGTTGAAGCTGCGCGCCGTCATGCCGTCGCCGGCTCCACGGTTCTGCTTGCGCCCGCGTGCGCGTCAATGGATCGCTTTCGCGACTACCACGAACGCGGACAACTTTTCGCTGACATCGTCGTGAGGAATCAATCATGACCTTGGATTCGCGACCGGAAGTTTCGCACGAGCCCACCTCGAGATGGGCAGTGTTCAACAATCCTTTGACCCCGTATTACGTCATCGTGGGCGCAGCAACCTTGTTGATTGCGCTTGGCCTCGTCATGGTGCTTTCGGCATCCAGTGTTACTTCGTATGCCGATAGTGGGTCGTCCTTCGCCATCGGGTTGCGTCAGGCCATGTGGGTTGCGATCGGTATTCCTTGCATGTGGCTTGCTTCGCGTTTACCAGTTTCGTTTTATCGCCGCTACGCCCTAGCCATGGTCATCGTGGCCTTTGCCTTGCTCTTTGCCCTGTTTGTTCCAGGCCTTGGTGTCTCCGTCAACGGCAACCGCAACTGGATCGAATTTGGCGGCCCCTTTCGCCTCCAGCCGTCTGAATTTGCCAAGTTTGCCTTGGTGGTCTGGGCTGCAAGTTTGCTAGCGCGGAAGGAAGCCGAGGGTCGCGATTGGGCCTACGTCTTGCAACGCATGGCTGTTGTCGCGGGTGGAATGCTCCTGCTCGTCATCGTCTCTGGTGACCTCGGTACATCGCTGGTGTTGATGGCTGTCACGGTGGCGCTGATGTTTTTTGCTGGAATTCCGATGCGGATCTTGGGAATCTTGGTGGCTGCAGGCTTGGCAGGCATTGCTTACTTGAGTGCATCCCATGGTTATCGTCGCGATCGATTCACTAGCTGGCTCGATCCCAGTTCCGATCCTCTGGGTGCGGGTTGGCAAGCACTCCACGGAACCTATGCGTTGGCATCAGGTGGCTGGTGGGGAGTCGGCCTGGGAGCAAGCCGCGAAAAGTGGGGTGACCTCCCCGAAGCGCACACGGACTTCATCTTTGCCGTCATCGGTGAAGAATTTGGACTGTTCGGCACCTTGATCGTCCTGGCGCTCCTAACGGCCATTTGTGTATCCGGCGTTGTCGTTGCTCTGCGCACACAGGACACCTTCGTTCGACTCGCTGCAGCAGGTGCGGTGACGTGGATTGCCGTCCAAGCAATCGTCAATATCGGTGCGGTGTTGCAACTGTTGCCCATCACGGGAATTCCGCTTCCACTGGTTTCCTATGGCGGTTCAGCGCTGATCCCCACGATGTGCGTCATTGGGATGTTGCTCACGTTTGCGCGCCGAGAGCCCGAAGCAGCGGCAGCCTTTGCCCTTCGTGGCCCTGGCCCCATCCGGCGATTGCTCGCTGAACCAGCACGTCGACCGGACTTGCGTTCGGTTACTGAACAAGGGTCGTGATTGTCGGTGCCGGCCCTTCATGTCTTGCTAGCCGGTGGCGGAACCGCCGGTCATGTTGAACCAGCCCTTTCCACTGCGGATGCACTGAAGGAATTGACCGCGACTCTGGGATTTGATTGTGAAGTCACCATGCTCGGTACAGCAGACGGGCTGGAAGCTCGACTTGTCCCAGAGCGCGGGTTTGACTTAGAACTTATTCCTCGCGTGGCGCTTCCGCGTCGTCCATCGATCGACATCCTCACCTTGGGTCCGCGGCTTCGAACGTGTGTGAAACAAACTGAGGAGATTCTGACCAAACGCAGCATCGATGTTGTGGTTGGTTTTGGTGGTTACGTGTCAGTGCCGGCTTACCTGGCAGCGCGCAAGGCCAATATCCCCGTGGTTGTTCATGAAGCCAATGTTCGCCCGGGCTATGCCAACAAACTCGGTGCGCGCATCACAACGCATGTGGCGACTGGTTTGCCCGGCACCAAGTTGCCGCACGCACGACTTACGGGGATGCCGCTTCGCACCTCAATAAGTTCGTTGGATCGTGCAGCTTCGCGGGAGCAGGCGAGAGCCCACTTTGGTTTGGATGATCGCCCCGTGGTCTTGGCCTTTGGCGGATCGCTAGGAGCCGCACGCATCACCGGTGCCATCTTGGGTGCGCAGGGTTCCTTCGGCCAGGCCGGACTTCAGGTGCTGTTGGTCGCGGGGAGTCGTGGCGTTGAGCAAGCACGGGCGCAGGCCGATACCTCAGTCGTCACTGTCGTGGAATACATCGACCGGATGGATCTGGCTTACTCAGCGGCCGACCTTGTTGTTGCGCGCTCGGGTGCAATGACCTGCGCTGAAGTAGCAGCCGTGGGGATTCCGTCAGTCTTGGTTCCGTTGCCCATTGGAAATGGCGAACAGAAATGGAACGCGGAGTCGTTAACGGCTGCAGGAGCGGCGCTGGTGATTGCCGATGACGAATTCAATGCCACTGTCGTTCGGCAGCGGGTTGTTTCGTTGATGTCGGATCTATCGCGCTTGGAATCGATGGGTCGGGCGGCGAAAAGTTTAGGGCGCAATGATGCAGATCGCGTATTTGCCCAATTCATTGTCGATGTTGCCCTGCCTGAGTTGGCGCGAACATCGGGTGGTTCGGCACGGGACGGTCAGGCATGAGAGTTCACTTCATCGGAATCGGTGGCGCAGGAATGAGCGGCATTGCCCGCATCATGCGTTCACGAGGCATTGATGTCAGCGGAAGCGACGCCAAGGACAGTCGTGCGCTGACATCGCTGCGAGCCATTGGTATTGAGGTCTTTGTAGGCCACGACCCCTCGCACGTAGCCGGAGCTGACGAAGTCGTGATTTCCAGCGCCATTTCGGCAAGCAATCCCGAACGCACTGCGGCCGAAGCCGCTGGCATTCCGGTCATTAAGCGAGCCCAGGCCCTAGCCCAGCTCTTGGAAGGAAAGACGTCCGTGGCGGTTGCCGGAACTCACGGCAAGACCACGACGACATCACTGTTGACCGTTGCCCTTCAACACATCGGCGCGGACCCGTCCTTTGCCATCGGCGGAACACTGAATGAGTCCGGTGCCAATGCACATGAGGGCAGCGGCGATTTCTTCATTGCCGAAGCAGATGAGAGTGATGGCTCCTTCCTCTTACTTCATCCCACCTCGGTGATTGTTACCAATATCGAACTTGATCACCTCGATCACTACGCCTCGATGGAGGAGGTGGATCAAGCCTTTTCTGATTTTCTTGATTCCATTGATCCATCGGGATTTGCCGTGGTGTGCGCTGATGATGCTGGCGGCCGTCGCCTCATCGACCGGGCACGAGCATCGGGGATCAATGTGTGCACCTATGGCGAAGTCGATGACAGCGACTTGCGCATCACCGAAGTCACGCTGCAAGGTCGCACGGCTGCATTTGAGGCTATTTGGCATGGTGTGCGGGTAGGCCGGGTGGAATTGCAAATTCCCGGTCGACACAACGTGGCCAATGCGGCGGCAGCACTAGCGGCTGGGTTGAGTTTGGGATGTGCACCGGCAGGGTTGATCGAAGGTCTATCGCAATTTACGGGAACTCGACGTCGATTCGAACCCAAGGGGACTGTGGCCGGTGTGCGGATCTTTGATGATTACGCCCACCACCCAACCGAAATCACGGCAACCTTGCTTGCGGCTCGGGAAGTGGTGGCTAGTGAGCCGGACGGCCGTCTGGTCGTGGTCTTTCAGCCCCACCGTTATTCGCGAACCCAGGCTTTTATGGACGATTTTGGCGCTGCCTTGGCCGCTGCTGACGAGTTGGTCGTCATGGAGGTCTATCCAGCAGGCGAGGATCCCATTCCTGGTGCCGGTGGCGCAGCGGTAGCCCAATCAGCTCAAGATCACGGTCTGGCCGCTGCTGAATTCATCGGATCCTGGAGCGCGGTGGCACCGGCCCTGGTTGAGCGCATTCGCCCAGGTGATGTGGTCATGACTCTGGGCGCAGGCGATGTCACGTTAATTGGTCCTGAAGTGCTCACCGGTTTACAAGATCGTGAAGCTGCTGGATCGCTATGAAGCGTCTCGCTTTGGCTGTTCTTGGGGCTGCGGTCGTTGGACTCGTGGTCGTTGTCAATTTCACAGGAGTCTTCGATGTCACCGGTGTTCGAGCAACTGGTGTAGACCGACCGACGCAAGAGCTGATGATCGCCGCCGCGGATATTGCTCAGGGGACTCCGCTGGCGAGAGTCAACACCGGCCAGGTGGCCGAATCCGTACAGCGCGAGGTGCCGGCGGTTAGTTCGGTCACCGTCCAGCGCCGCTGGCCACACTCCATTGTTATTAAGGCCACCCCACGCACAGTCGCAGCCAACGTCACCGTTGATGGCACTGTTCGGTGGGCTGATCAAACCGGCTTTGTCTTTGGCGCAGTGAATCAGCCACGCAAGGCAGTGCCCTCGATCATCATGAGACCACGTTTTGGCACCGACACCTCCGCTCGTCAAGCCGCAATTGCCGATGCGCTGACCGTCGCACGAGCCTTGCCTGCTCCCGTGAAGGCTAAGTTGGCTCGGATCGAGTACCGCAGTCAGGACAACATCGTGATTACGACCACCTCTGGGCGCACGATTCGCTGGGGAAGTGCCGCGGATTCCGATCGCAAGGCTGTCGTACTGACCGCCCTGCTCGGGCGCAAGGCCACGGTCTATGACATACGCACACCGGATTTGCCCACAACAAAGAAGTAGGTCTGATGAAGATGGCGCAATCAACAATTACTTATGTGTGTAGTGCGCAAGTGAGCGATCACGAGTTGCCAGACGTGCAAGTCACTAT
>CALQPL010000023.1 GCA_943332445.1 Bifidobacterium breve | reverse complement strand
GAAGACTTCCCTGAGCCCGATGACCTGCATTGGCGGGCGCGCATTAATAGTCAGTTAGTCGAAGGCACCGTCCACACCACAGTGAGGCCTATTTCATGACACTCAGCAGTGCACTGTCTGACCAAATTCGCGGGGCCGGGCTTGATCCAGCCGACATTGAGGCGGTCATTGAGCGATCCCTGGCCGAAGACTTGGCCGGCGGGGTCGACGTCACCTCGGTTGCCACTGTTCCTGCCACGCAACAGTCAATCCTGAAGTTGGTGGCTCGTGAAGGCGGCGTTGTCGCAGGCGTCGTGGCGGCATGTGCGGCCTTTGAGGTAGTGGGTCAAGGTCGTATTGCGGTTTCTGCCAATGTTGTTGATGGAGCATCAGTAGACGCGGGCAGTTGCGTCGTGACGGCAACCGGACCCACGGTGGACTTGCTGACAGCGGAGCGAACAGCACTGAATCTGTTGTGCCACCTGTCGGGTATTGCGTCGCTGACCGCTCGGTGGGTAAGTGCAGTCGAGGGAACCGATGCTGCAATCCGTGACACCCGCAAAACCACACCCGGGTTGCGATCGCTGGAGAAGTTTGCCGTGCGATGTGGAGGCGGAGTTAATCACCGGATGTCACTCTCCGACGCTGCCTTGGTGAAGGACAACCATGTTCTGGCTGCGGGCGGTGTTGAGGCAGCATTTTCAGCGGTTCGCGCCATGTGGCCCGATCTTGATGTTGAAGTTGAGGTTGATTCCCTCGAACAGTTAGAGGAAGTCCTCGCCGCTGGTGCAGATTTGGTTTTGTTGGACAACTTCACCGTTGCGCAAACCCGCGAGGCGGTGAGAATCACGGCTGGTCGAGCTCGACTCGAATCCAGCGGCGGATTGAGCCTGAGTGTGGCTCGAGATTATGCGGAAACCGGCGTTGATTTCCTCGCCGTCGGTGCGTTGACACATTCAGCACCTGTGCTTGATGTCGGCGGAGACCTAGAGCAAGTACGGGAGGCCTGACATGTTGCTTGCCATTGACGTGGGAAATACCAACACCGTTCTTGGACTGTTTGATGGCGAGAGCCTGCATCAGTCATGGCGCATCAAGACCGATGCTCGAGATACAGCAGACGAACTCCATGTCATGTACCGCGGATTATTGGCGCAATCCCCAGACTTTTCTGGAATCGCTTTGTGCTCGACTGTCCCGTCGACTCTGCGTGAAATGCGGAGCATGCTCAACCGCTATTACTCCGATATCGAAACGGTCATTGTTGAGCCTGGAACGCGCACCGGCGTCCCCGTTCTTACCGACAACCCCAAGGAAGTGGGCGCGGACCGCATTGTCAATACGCTGGCAACACACCACCTCTTTGGTGGGCCGGCGATCGTGGTGGACTTCGGCACCTCCACAAATTTGGACGTCGTCAGCGACAAGGGGGAATTCCTCGGTGGTGCTTTGGCGCCAGGAATTGAAATCTCTATTGACGCCCTCGCGGCTCGGGCGGCGCAACTGCGCAAGGTGGAATTAGTCCGGCCGCGCTCGGTCATCGGCAAGAACACCGTTGAAGCGCTGCAAAGTGGGGCCTTGTATGGGTTCGCTGGACAGGTGGATGGCCTGGTAGATCGCATCGAAGAAGAGCTCGGTCACGTTCAGGCCGTCGTCGCCACAGGTGGCTTGGCTCCCCTTGTCGTTGAGGAGTCACGCACGATCACCCATCATGAGCCCGATCTCACACTCATTGGGCTGCGTTTGGTCTTTGAGCGCAACACGGCTTCCTAGGCAGAGACGGCTAAACTGCGGTGGTGAACCAAGGACCAGAAGTCTCCGATCTTGATGATCTTCCAGAGCAAATGCGCATTCGCCGCGAGAAGCTCGATCGGTTGCGGGCTGAAGGCGTAGATCCCTACCCCGTTGGCTTTGCCCGCACGACCACCTTGGCTCAACTGCGCACCGATTTTCCTGATCTCGAACCCGACGCGTCCACTGGCGTAGAGGTAGGCATCGTGGGGCGCGTTATTTTGCGTCGCGACGGTGGCAAGTTGTGCTTTGCCACGTTGCGTGATGGATCAGGTGACCTGCAAGTCATGTTGCCCATCGACACCGTGGGCGAAGACCGGCTCAAGGCGTGGAAGACCGACGTTGACATTGGCGACCACGTAGGCATCATCGGCGAAGTGGTCTGTAGCCGCCGTGGGGAACTTTCGGTCAAGGCCTCGAGCTGGATTATCACCAGTAAGTGCCTGCGACCGCTGCCTGAGAAGTTCAAGGGACTGACTGACCCTGAGGCGCGCGTGCGCCAGCGTTATGTGGACTTGATCGTTCGTCCAGAGGCTCGGGAAATGTTGCAGATGCGCGCAACCGCCGTGGCTTCGGTGCGCAACTCACTCACCACACGTGGATTTGTTGAAGTCGAAACGCCGATGTTGCAGGCTATTCACGGTGGAGCCAATGCTCGACCCTTCACGACGCACATCAATGCCTACGACATGGAATTGTTTCTTCGCATTGCCCCTGAGCTGTACCTCAAGCGCTTGCTTGTTGGCGGAATCGAAAAGGTTTTTGAGATTAACCGCAACTTCCGCAACGAGGGCGCTGACTCCTCACACAATCCTGAGTTCACCATGCTGGAGATGTACCAGGCTTATGGTGACTACAACTCGATGCGCGAACTGACGCAACAGGTCATTCATGAGGCGGCACTTGCGGTGCACGGGGATCTGTTAGTGCGCCATCGCGATGACGAGGGCAACGTCAGCGAGTACGACATCAGTGGTGATTGGCCGGTGATCCCGATCAATCGCGGCATCAGTGAGGCCTTAGGCGAGGAACTCACGGCAGACACAGAGGCTGACCAACTGCGCACGTGGTGTGCCAGTGCAGACATCGCACTGGATCCAGCCTGGGGCCGCGGCCAGATCGTCCTAGAAATGTATGAACACCTCCTCGAGTCACGTACAACAGCCCCTACCTTCTATACCGATTTCCCCACCGAGGTGTCACCACTTACGCGTCAACACCGTGAAGACCCGAGGTTGGCTGAGCGTTGGGATTTGGTGGCTTTCGGTTCAGAAGTAGGTACTGCCTATAGCGAATTGATTGACCCAGTGGAGCAACGTGCTCGCTTGACCGCGCAATCGTTGTTGGCTACGGGAGGCGATGTCGAGGCCATGGCCTTGGACGAGGACTTCCTGCGCGCGTTGGAATTTGCGATGCCACCGGCCGGAGGTCAAGGCATGGGAATTGACCGGCTCTTGATGATGCTCACCGGTCGCAGTATTCGTGAAACGGTGTTGTTCCCCTTGGTCCGGCCCGAATGAGCCAAGTACTCGTTCGGCGGGCTCGAACTGCTGATGTTTCCGCCATCGCTGCTCTGGTTGACCGATACAGCACCGAGCGAATCTTGTTGGCTAAGGCCAAGGTGACCCTGTACGAGGATGTACAGGAATTTTGGGTGGCCGAGGTAGATGGAAATATCGTGGGGTGCGGTGCGCTCCATGTTTTGTGGGATGACTTGGCTGAAATTAGAACGCTCGCTGTTGATGTCGCCATGCGTGGAACCGGCGTTGGCCGTGCGCTCCTCGAGCAACTAGCCAATGTGGCTCGTGAATTGGGTGTGCGGCGTTTGTTCTGCCTGACTTTTGAAGTCGATTTCTTCAAGCGCAATGGTTTTGATGTCATCGAGGGTGCGCCCGTTGAAGAAGATGTTTTTCAAGAACTCCTGCTTTCCTATGACGAAGGTGTGGCGGAGTTCTTGGACCTTGAGCGCGTGAAGCCCAACACGCTGGGTAACACGCGCATGCTGAGGCACCTGTAACTGCGCATTCACTAAACTTGGACATGAGCGAAACCAGTGCTGAGGAGAATCTGATTTGGCCGCCCCCGGTGTGACGATAAAGAAGCAGCTGCTCAAGCTGTCGAATTATGTCCCCACCTGGGTTGAAGGGCTGGGTCGTAATCCTCGAGGGGTGATTTTTGCTCCCGGCGCCAAGATTTCATTCCTTGTGCACCCTCGGGCATCACGCCGGCCATTACTCGTAGGCCGTGGCCACGGTCGCTACTTTGTCGGCACGGTGACGGACCACCTCGGTTCTCAGCAGGCCATTCAAGCCAACCTCGATGCCGTGGTCGATGTGCTCAAGAACGCCGGAATTGCACATTTTGTCTATGGGACCGCCGCCGGCCAGCACCCCGTGGTGGGTTGTTTGGCCAAAGATCGTGTGGCCGTGGTCTCGGAACTTGTGAAGACCCATGGGCACAGTGGCGCATACGTCGGAGTCGTGAGCGGCACCGGAATTCGCGCTCGTCGCTACCTGAAGCGTTCGGCTCCATCGGTACTGACAAAAGCGTCCGTCCTGCGATTCTTCATGCCACAGGTCAGCCCGACCGGGATCCTGCTCAGTGATGATCGCGCGGGATGTGACATTGAATTCTGGCGTTCCAGCGCCGGCGTGTGGACCTCTCCGGTGGCCAATCCCTATGCCACTGAGTTGGCAGAAGGTGATCGTCAACGAACTGAAGTCCAGGTAGGCACCGGAACGTATGACAGTTATCCGGCCTTTGTTCAACCCGATCCGTTTGTTACTAACTACCCCATTGACGTGGTGTACACGTGGGTTGATGGCAATGATCCAGCGTGGCAATCGCGAAAGCGAGCGGCGTTAGGGGATACCGACGGTACCGAGCTCAATCCATTGGCTGCCAATGAATCCCGATTCTCTTCGCGCGATGAGCTGAAGTACTCGTTGCGTTCCGTGGCCGCTTTTGCGGATTGGGTCCGCCACATCTATCTGGTGACCGACGATCAGGTTCCCGATTGGCTCGATACGTCGAGTGATCGCGTCACGGTCGTGAGTCACAAGGAACTCTTCCCAGACAGTTCGGCGCTGCCCACCTTCAATTCGCATGCCATCGAAACCGTCCTGCATCGCATCCCGGGGCTTTCCGAGCATTTCTTGTACATGAACGACGATGTCTTCATCGGAAGGCCCATCACCCCGGACCTGTTCTTTTCCAGTGTCGGAGGTCCAAAGTTCTTTCGCAGTACTGCACTTTTCGGCGTAGGACCTCGAACGGTGGACGATGCTCCTGTTGATGCGGCGGGCAAGAACAATCGTGACCTATTGGCTCAGGAATTTGGCGTTGCGGTGACGAATAAGTTCAAGCACACACCGCACGCGCTGCGCAAGAGTGTGATTGAGCAAGTCGAGAAGCGATGGAGCGCGGAGGTCGAGCGCACGCGAGTGTCATCGTTCCGCGACCCAGATGACATCGCGATCATTTCGTTGTCGCATTACTTCGGATATTTCACCGAACAGGCCACGGCAGGAAACATCCGGTATGAATACGTCAACATTGCACTGGCCAATGTTCGTCAGCGCTACCGCAAACTGTTGACTCAGGATTCCTGGGATGCCTTCTGCCTCAATGACACAGACAATGAGGGCGTGGACATGGTGCGCCAAGAACGCTTACTTAGCGATTTTCTTCAGGCGTACTTCCCGGTGAAGAGTCCGTTCGAAAACTAGTGCGAACGAGCTCTAGATAATCGGCGGACGACGAAGTGCCGTCATCGCCCAAACGGTTTTCCATTTCATGGGCCTGCGCGGCCCCGCATCAGTGCGCAGTCCTTCACGAAGACCGGCAAACCATTGCTTAAACGACGACCCCAGCCCTAGGCGGGCCATGGTGATCACTGTCCACACTGCCAGGTGAATCACTGCAAGTACGAGGGGGAGATTGCGTTTGACTAACCACGCCCGATTGCGTGCATTCAGTCGCAAGTAATCGGCATGGCGGGACGGGCTAGCGGCAGGGTGAAACATCGAGCAGTCGCTGTCGTAGGCAATCCGCCAGCCGGCATCCATCAAACGCCACGCCAGATCAGATTCCTCATGACCGTAGAAGAAATCACCAGGAAACCCACCGACATTTTTGACAGCACTCGATCGGATGGCGCATGCGCCACCAAGAAAAGCGGTCACATCCGATGAGATCAGCGGATCACTCTTGCCCAGTCGCGGCACGTGGCGTTGTTCGGTAGCCAAGGTGTCGGGATCGAGGATTCGAAACGAGATAACTGCTAAATCCGGTTCGAGGGCAAAGCGCGATCGCACATGATCGGCCACGGAGTTGTCGCAGTACCAGCCGTCATCATCGAGGAACAAGATGGCATCTGACTCGGTGTGTTCGATGCCGACATTTCGACCCGCGGGAATTCCTACGTTCTCGGGAAGGGCCATGGTGCGGACGTTTGAGCGGGGAGAATCGATGGGCGTGCCATTGCCGATGAGCAAGACATCAATGGGTTCACCGGTTTGATTCAGTGCGCTGTCGATGGCCCGCTCAAGTTCAGCAGGACGAGTGCCCATCGTCAATACGACGCAGGAAAGGCTGAAGGAACTCATCGCAGTCTTTGAGAAGACAAGATGGAAACGAGGTGAAGGACGACTTGGATGCCAGCAACAGTAGCGAAGATCACCGTCATGGCAGCGGTTGCCGTAAACGATCCAGTGACCACATCAACGATTGCTGCACCCAGGATGATCAAGGAAGCTTCCACAGCTCCCAAGATCTTGTGGTATCCCAGCATGGATGCAAACTTTCGGGCGGTGCTCAGAGCGCTAGAGCGTGGGACAAGGTCGGCGTCGGTCATCGCCGGCAAACCTGACGCTGCACGAGCGGACAAGACGAGGTCGGTTTCAGATTTGATCAGAACGACGCCCAGTGCTGCCAAAACTCCAATGGTGGCGAAGGTTTGGCCAGACTCGGCGGCAGCGCGGAAGCCAAGCCCGACCATAAGAGCTGCCTCGGTGAGGTAGTGGCCTACGCGGTCGAGATAAACACCGGTAGGTGAGGTGCGCTTGGTCCAACGGGCGACTTCGCCGTCACAGCAGTCCAAGAGCAAGTACAACTGAATGAGAACGACAGCCACGATGGGGCCGGCCACGCCAGGGATCAGCAGCGCGGGAGCTGCTCCGATGCCACAGGCGATCATTAGCCAGGTGATCTGGTTGGGTGACCAGCCGAGTGCAAGAAAAACGCGGGTGAGGTAGAGCGAAATCCGACGCATATACAACCGACCCGCCCAGTGCTCGCCGTTTCGACGATCCATGGTTGACGCTGGCTGACAGACCTGACGCAATTCCTCAATGGAAGGCTTGGACAAACTCACGCACCTTCTCTCCGATGGCTTCGTGTGACAGGTCTAGGTGTTCCAGGATGGTGTAGCGGCCAGGTCGCGTTGATGGTGCATGCACAACCGCTGCGATGAACTCGTCAGTAGTCAACCCTAGGTCCTCAGGGAGCACTGGCATCGCATGCTGGCGCAAAGCGCGGGCCAGATGTTGCGCGGTGGGTTGATCGCCTCGCAGGAATGAGGCGAAAACCGCACCAACGCCGACTTGAAAACCGTGGGGCTTGGATTTTTCGGGAAAGAGTTGATCAATGGCGTGCGAGATCTCGTGACATGCGCCCGAACAGGGACGGCTACTTCCACACATCGTCATGGCGATACCAGAAAGCACGAGGGATTCGGCTAAGGCGATGAGAAAGTCATCATCCTGCACGGCTCCGGGGTGGTAGAGCATCGTGTCGGCTGCCGTTCGGGCTAGAGCGACGGCAACGCCGTCAACAGCTTCGCCGGTTGCCTCATGTGCCAACTCCCAGTCCGCAATCGCGGAGATATTGCTCAAGATGTCACCAATGCCCGCAGAGAGCATGGCTGGTGGAGTGGATTTCAAAAGGTCGAGATCGACGATGACCGCAACGGGCGGAGTGACACCCACAGACGTGCGACCCGTTTGTGCATCAAGGATGGAAACAGGTGATGCCAAACCATCGTGAGCCAGGTTGGTAGCGATCGCGATTGATGGCCACTGGTTAGCAGCTGCTACAAATTTGGCGATGTCGAGGATGCGACCACCACCCACACCAATGACCAGATCAAAACCGGTGGAGCGTAGTTCAGCCGCCAGAATCTTCGCGGCGTCTTCGGTGCCGTCTTCAGCGGTCACCCACGTCGCATCGGGCACGAGTCCACGCAACTGTGCCGTGACTTCCTGGCTGGAGTTTTTACCGGCGATCACGACAATTCGCGAACCTGGGCACAGCGCAGGATCAGCCAGGATGTCAGAAAGAGTGTTCAGGGTGCCGTGGCCAATGTTGACCACGGAGGGAGCTGCTACCAGTCGGCTCAGCTCCGGCATGCGATGTCCTTCGCTCGTTCAAGATCCTCAAGGTTGTCCACTTCAATCCAGTCAACCGTCCCGATGGGCGTCAATGCCACCTGGTGACCTCGATTGACCAGTTCTTGATAGGCATCCTCGTAGTAGAGGTTGGGGTCGCGCGTAAAGGTTGCTTCTAGTGCATCACTGAGCGCCGCACCGAAGTTGGGACCGACGAGGGTGACGCCGATGTACTCACCAACTGCGCTGGTCGGTTCCATCAACTTCGTGATCCGAGAAAGCCACCCCGATCCATCGGTTTGCACTTTCATTTCCTCGTCACCGAGAACCTTTACATTGTCTATGGCCAATCGCAGGTCGTGCGGTTCCTGCGCGAGCAGAGTTTGTTCCACACTCACCGGGTGCAAGGTGTCTCCGTTAGCCAGGAGAAATCCCGAATCAAAGTAAGACCGTGCACACCACAATGAGTACGCGTTGTTCCAGACTTCAGCTTTGTCGTTAAAGACCACATCAATGCTGAGACCGTAGGTCGTTTCGAATTCGCTGCGTCGGTCATCGATGGCTTCTTTTCGGTAACCCGCGACGATGACTACTTCTGTGATGCCGACTTCGGCAAAGTTGCCCAACGTGCGTTCAAGAATGGTGGTTCCATCGCCGAGCGGAGCCAAGGCCTTAGGAATGTTGTCGGTTACTGGGCGGAGTCGACTCCCAGAGCCCGCAGCAAGGATCATGCCGATCATGGGTGTGGCCTTATCCGCGGGGGGCGTCAGAGTCAGCGTGATAGGCCGCCAACGCTTCTTCGAGTGGGGCGTCCAGCTTGAGGTCACCCTTATTCATGTAGAGACCACGGTTGCAAAAACGCCGTAAGTCTCCATCACTGTGGGAAACCATGAACAACGTGCGACCTTCACTGAGCATGGAGTCAAGTTTCTTGTAGCACTTTTCGCGGAAGCGACGGTCACCAACGGCGAGGACCTCATCAACCAACATGATGGGTTCGTCAAGTTGACTGATGACGGCAAAGCCCAGCCGAACCTTCATGCCACTAGAGAAGTGGCGAAACGGTGTGTCGACAAAGTCTTCAATTTCAGCAAAATCGACGATTTCGTCAAAGCGTTCTTGGATGCTCTTCTTGCTCAGACCATGCAAGCCCGCAGTGATTTGGATGTTGTCTCGAGCCGT
>CALQPL010000022.1 GCA_943332445.1 Bifidobacterium breve | reverse complement strand
GTCATCATCAACGCCAACCCCGAGGCTGTTCCGGCAGACCAACTGATCAGCGCCCAATACGGCGAGGCCGTACAAACTGCTGCTGAGGAATCCTTCGCGACAGCCACCGCCTACGCGACTTATGTCGGTGCCGGATTTGTAGCAGTTGGAGTCCTGGGAACTGTGGTCGGCATGCGCCGTCGTCGTGATGAAAGCGATCACAGCGAAGAACAGCCCGCCGCGCACCAGACCAACAGCGAAAGCGTTGAGACGCCCTCAAGCGCTGAGACGACGCAACCTGCCCAAAGCAGTCCGATCGCCTAGTCCGACGTCGTGCTCGTGCCCTGAATCAGCTACCAGGGTACGAGCAAGAACGTGCAGGTTCTTAGCTAACGCTGACTGCGGTGCATCGTGAATCAGACTTCGACCGGCATGAAGTGCTTCGCTACAGGCTTCACGATCAAAGGGAAGCACCATCGCGGGCACGTCATGACCTGTCTCCCGCAAAATTTCCTTCACCTGGCGCTGCACAGCCACTTGTCGAGAACGTCCCATTCCGCGATTGGCCACGACAACTGATGGTTCTCTCCCCACGACCTGTTTGAGGTCATCCAGTCCACGCACGAGACGGGCCAACCCAATCGCATCCATAGAGCCCACCGCCACGATGTGGTCGGCTGTCGCTAGCGCCGAGATGGTCGTGGCATTTCGTCGCGGGACCATCGAGTCATAGCTCAGCTCCTCATCCTCTTCCAAGCAAAACCCCACGTCGATAACCACCACGTCCCATAGGTCGCGCGCCAGGCTCCACACCTGTTCCAAGGCCGCAGGACGCAATTCCGGCCACCGATCAGCTCGCAAGAGTCCTGTCATCAGGTCCAGCCCTGGCTCAACGTGATGAACCAGTCCCATCAACTGCGTCGGGGTTAGCCGTCCGTGGTGAGCTAGTCGGCAGGCACTAGCCAATCCAGGGATGTCGGGCTCCCGACGACCCAGCATGAGAGCCAGTGCTCCGCCATAGGGATCAGCATCAATGAGAAGAACACGATGATCGCGTTGTGCCAATGCGCTTGCGACTCCCACTGCCGTTGTGGAACGACCTGGAGCGCCGGTTGGTCCCCACACGGTCATCACCTTTGCCTGGGGTTTGTCTACTGCAGGTGGTGCGAACGGGTCCTGTGTTTGCGCCACTGATTCACCGGCGATTCCGCTACTCACGTCATGAGCGAAACTGTGTGGATGGCGGTCTTTTCTTGATCGGGTTTGCGTCACCACGCTCGTGACTTCAGTGATCACTTCGTCGGCATCAAATGCGCTCACCTGGATCGTCATCACCGCGTCGACGCCCCACTGTCTAAATCGCTGCTCCTGTGATTGATCCGCGACCAACGCGATAACGCACACCCCACACGTTTGGAGGCGGGCGACAACATCGCCATCCCACCGCAAGACGGTTCCCGCGATGAGTGCCACATCGAGTTGCCCTGATTGCGCTAACCCCAAGAGATCCTCTAATTCCAGGCATCGCCGACGTACATCGAATCCCCGGGTCCGCTCAAAGGCGGCGAGCACCGACTCCTCGAGACCTTCACCTGGCAAAGCCAGCGCAAGGGCCAGCGGAGACGTCATGACTGATCCATGGGCACACGCACTAAGTCCACAGATCCCGATCGCGTCCCCGAAACCACCCGCGAGACGCTCTCCCGTGTCAACTCAAGGACCACGCCGACGGAACCAGATGATGCCCCAAACGTTCCACCGTCATCTTCAACACTATGCACAGCGACTCGGGTTGCCACTAACGAAGCAGTTCCGCTCAGCCCAGAGTCATTGGTTGAATTGATATAAACATCGACAAGGTCGCCGCGCGCCAGGCCGGCGGGTGCATGGAATTGTTCAACGGGAACCGTGACGAGACGAAGTGATGTTGGCTTCACCGAACGTAAAGCCGATCCAGGAATGAATTCACCTTTAGCTAGATCATGAGTAGTACGCAGCCCCAGTACCGGTTGCGACTCGAGCACATACTGACCTTGTGATTGCGACAAGTTTGCCGACACCAGAGCCACGTCTGACTTCGTCACCACCACACCGCTGGGTACATCCCGAGCTGCTATCCACACCGATGTCGTGTGCCCCGCTCTGCCCATGACGATGCTCGCTAACGCAATGGAGCCGATGATCAACGCACATCCAGCCAGCAGACGAGAATCGATGCTTCGAAGACGCTGACGAGGTTGAGTAGACGCGGGCTCTGGTGATCGTGGAGTGATGGCAGAAGCTGGCTGAGTTCGCAAAGTCATGGCAGGCCTCCCGTTCCTGTGGATGGTCAGTGTGCACCTTTTGTCCGGTTTATCCCAAGGCCTCACCACGGGGGTTGTGGACGAGTTAGGCTGACCAGACCAGCCAGAACGCCAGAACGGGGCCTTTTACGCATGGACCGACGCTTCTTAACGCTCGCTGAAGTCGCCCAGATCCTTCATATCTCCGCATCCCAGACCTATGCCCTGGTGCGTAACCAGGAGCTGCGTGCGATCAAGATTGGCGGCCGGGGACAGTACCGCGTCGAAGTCAGCGCACTCGATGAATACATCGAACGCAGCTACCAGCAAACCAGTGAATTTCTCACCGAACATCCCTTTGGAATCGATGAAATACAAGCATCGTCATAGTCGCGTGATGCTCACAATAGATGTACCCATCACGAGTTGCTGACCGTCACCACTAACCACTACATAGTCGGCTCCCACTTCATCAATCACGCCGCTGATACCAACACCATCCAACACATCACAACGCACATGGCTGCGCTCTCTACTGATGCGCTGTAGCACCCACATGAGATCGAGCGAAGCAACAATGGGCGAGGCACTGATCGTTCGCGCTCGTTGAGTCAATCCCTTGACTGTCAGCACCTGTTCTAAGGCAACGATGGATTCGTTGTGTGAATGCGGATCAGTCAACAAGATCCAGTTCGCCCCCACCGCCTCGACATGACCTTCCCTCCTTTCTCCACCACGCATCGTGCAACTAATGAGCGCGTGTAAGGAACCGGCAAAATGCTGGCTCGCTGCGATGAAACGGCGTTCGAGACGCGTCTGATCGGCGACGACGAGCTGGCGATCGCGCTCTGCCCAGCTCTCGGCTTGCGCTTCAACATCGGCCAACAATTCATGCCATTCCATGGCTCCCCCACCCACCTTTCGCTGGCCCAACCAGGCCCAGGAGTCGATCTTGGCCACCATCCACCGCTGGGGGCAAGGGGTTGACGAAACGGACATTTTGGACATAAATAGTGGCAAACATAGGCAAATGGATCGAAGTACACGGGAGAAGCCATGACTGCCACCACTCACCCCACCCTGCAACTCGTCGTTGCTCCAACGCAGCACGAGCGTCAACCACTGATGCCAGCCGCGGGCCAGCAAGCCCTCGACCTTGAATTCACCGTTGGTGCCGATGTTCCTGCCACACCGCCGCTGCCACCCCGCTTGGTCTTAGTTGATGCCCACGCTGAGTTTTCTCGTCTTCCTACTGCGCGAGCCGACCTTCCTCCGGCTGGTGCATGGGTCGCACGTATGGCGATGGCCATGGTCGAGGTTTATCTCGGACAGCGCCCCGCGAGCCAACTCATTCGGTGGACCACACCCGATGTCCTGAGTCATTTGCAATACAGCGCTCGCGTGCGAGCAGCCCACCCGAGTGCTACACCGCGGTCACGTCCGGGCGAAGTCGTGCGTATTGGTCGCTATTCGATCGCTTCCATGCGTGTGGTCGAACCGGCCGACGGCATTGTGGAAGCAACGGTCATCTTGATCGGTCCTGCACGCCCCATCCCGTTAGCCATTCGACTCGAAGGGCTCGATGGTCGATGGATCTGCACCGTGGTCGATAGCCCAGATCACTCCATCACCGGCTACTTTGCCGATGACTACTCACCGGGTGCATAACTTAAGCGCGCTGTTTGGGATCTCCGTGACACCGCTTGTACTTGCGTCCTGAACCGCACGGACACAGAGCATTCTTGGAGACCTCACCAAATTCAGGGTCAATAATCGGCCCCGTAGTAGCTACCGATTGAGTCAATCCGCCGGTTGCATCGATATCGGGAGCCGTGTACTGCAAGGCTGCCGGTCGTCGAGGTTCAACCAAACCTGGTGTGATGATTTCCGGACCCTCATCGGGCGTGGCCTCAACTTCGACGTCGACATTGAAGACCAGGCTCGCCGACTCTTCCTTGATGGCATCCATCATGGCGACGAAAAGGTCATAGCCTTCGCGCTGGTATTCCACGACCGGGTCACGCTGCGCTAGCGCGCGCAAACCGATGCCTTCTTGGAGGTAGTCCATCTCATAGAGGTGTTCGCGCCATTTTTGGTCAAGGACCGACAAGACCACTCGCCGCTCAAGTTCACGCAAAATTTCCGCACCCAGCTCGGCTTCACGAGCGGCATAGGCTGCCTGAACGTCTTCCTTGATGATGGAGGCGATGAACTCCCCGTTCAACGACTCTCGGGGGCCACCAGATTCCTCGACGACGTCATCGATGGTGAGTTGGATGTTGTACACGCCGGCAAATGCTTGCCACAACGTATCGAGGTCCCACTCTTCGGCATAACCATCGGCCGTGGCAGCCATCGCATAGGCACTAACCACGTCTTCGATGAAACCGGCCACTTGATCGTGCAGGTCTTCGCCTTCAAGAACCTTGCGACGCTCGCTATAGATGACCAGACGCTGACGGTTGAGCACCTCGTCGTACTTGAGAACGTTCTTACGGATCTCGAAGTTTTGCGACTCGACTTGCGTCTGCGCCGAACGAATCGCGTTGGTGACTAACTTGGCCTCAATCGGCACATCATCGGGAACGTTAAAACGAACCAAGAAAGAGTCAATCGCACCCGCGTTGAACAAGCGCAGCAAATCGTCCTCAAGGGAGAGATAGAAACGCGACTCACCGGGGTCGCCCTGTCGACCGGATCGACCACGCAACTGGTTATCGATACGACGTGATTCGTGACGCTCAGTGGCGACCACGTAGAGACCGCCGACGCTTCGCACTTCATCACGCTCAGCGGCAACGGCAACTTCGGCCTTTGCCACGGCTGCTTGCCAGGCTTCATTGAACTCATCGGGGGTGTCCACTGGATCAAGACCGCGCTGGGCCAGTTCAGCAGTTGCCATTGCCTCAGCGTTTCCGCCGAGCATGATGTCGGTGCCTCGACCGGCCATGTTGGTGGCTACGGTCACCGCATTCTTGCGTCCAGCCTGAGCGATGATGGATGCTTCGCGCTCGTGGAACTTGGCGTTCAAGACTTCGTGCGGAATCCCACGACGGCGCAGCATCTTGGACAAGTCCTCAGACTTCTCCACACTCGTCGTACCCACCAGAACGGGTTGACCCTTTTCGTGTCGTTCCACGATGTCATCAATAACGGCTGCGTACTTCGCTGAGGCCGTGCGATAAATCAAGTCCGGCTTGTCCAGTCGAATCATGTCGCGGTTCGTAGGAATGGGCACCACACCGAGTTCGTAAATCTGGAGGAATTCCGCAGCTTCCGTCATGGCCGTACCGGTCATACCACCGAGCTTTTCGTACAGCCGGAAGAAGTTTTGCAAAGTAATGGTGGCCAGCGTTTGATTCTCCCGGAGGATCTCCACGCCTTCCTTGGCTTCAATCGCCTGGTGCATTCCTTCGCTATAACGACGGCCAGGCAACATACGACCCGTGTGTTCATCAACGATGAGGACTTCCCCAGCCATGACGACGTAATCCTTGTCGACCTTGAAGAGTTCCTTGGCCTTAATGGCGTTGTTCAAGTATCCGACCAACGGTGTATTGACAGGTTCGTAGAGGTTGTCGATGCCCACCCAGTCTTCAATCTTTTCCACACCAGATTCAAGAATTCCAACGGTCCGCTTCTTTTCGTCGACTTCGTAGTCTTCATCGCGCACCAAGCGACGAACCATGGTGGAAAATTCGGTGTACCACTTGCTCGGCTCATCAGCTGGACCACTGATGATCAACGGGGTTCGAGCCTCATCAATCAAGATGGAGTCAACTTCGTCGATGACGGCGAAAAAGTGGCCACGCTGGACGAGATCCTCTTTATCCAGCGCCATGTTGTCGCGCAGATAGTCGAATCCAAATTCGTTATTCGTGCCATAGGTGATATCAGCGGCATAAGCAGCGCGGCGCTCGTCGGTCGGCATCTGCGAACGGATACATCCAACGGTGAGGCCAAGGAATCGGTGAACCCGTCCCATCCATTCAGAGTCACGTTCAGCGAGGTAATCGTTGACCGTGACGACATGGACGCCTTGGCCAGCAAGCGCATTGAGGTAAGCCGGCAAAGTCGACACCAAGGTCTTACCTTCACCAGTACGCATTTCAGCGATGTTGCCCAGGTGCAGTGCGGCACCACCCATGATTTGAACGTCGTAGTGACGTTGACCCAAAACGCGCTTCGCGGCTTCGCGAACAGTGGCAAAAGCTTCGGGCAAGAGGTCGTCCAGCGACTCACCATCGATATAGCGTTGCTTGTATTCAGCGGTGAGGGCTTTTAACTGATCGTCTGTGAGGGAGGTGAATCCATCTTCGATGAGGTTGACCTGCTCGGCCAATTTCTCAAGTTTGCGCAGGGTCTTGCCTTCACCCGCACGGAAGATACGGTCAACAATGGCTGCCACTGACAAGGCTCCTCTGGTCAGCCCCGAGGGGGGATGCCTCCATCGTAGGCGCGTGGGGCTGGGGGGATGACACTCGCCCGGCCGACCTGGTCTTCGACCCCACATTCGCCTGCTGGGGATTTCGCAGCGCTGGCGCCACTACTGCCCCTCTCTTGGATCGGCCGATATCTGATCGACCGGCAAGGCAGGACTTACTCCTAAGCCGCACCGTGATCGAACGACAAAAAGTCGCCTTACGTGGACCGTTTAGCCTGCGACTGGCATCGGCTTGCCGGAGCACAAGGCTCCAACGCAACCACGGACCCGAGCGAGTGTCACGGCTCCAACTTACCGACCACTACCCCATCTCGACCAGCTGCCTATCGCTGGCGCGGGCCACACACGGCCGCTACGCCTACCACCCAATACCCACTGGCCTCTAATGCACGAACGGCTTCGGCCGAGGTGGCTCCCGAAGTCACGATGTCATCAACAACTACCACCGGCATCTTCCCCCGGGCAGCCTCGTGAGCTGGTCGGCTCGCAACGAAGGCCCCGGCGAGATTGCGCCGTCGTTGATCAGCGGTGAGACCGACTTGATCACGCAGCGGTTGGCACACGCGCAGAACGGATTCAACGGTTGAACCGTTGTCTAGTTCTCGACATGCGGCCTGCGCTAGTTCAGCCACTGTTGACCGGCCGCGACGCACCAGATTCATTCGTCGCGAGGGAACAGGCACGAGCTGCACGGCAGGAACGGAGCCATCGACGGCGACTACGGCCTTTCGCACGGCAGCTCCCAAGGCTGCACCCAGCGGAGTGGCTAACGATGTCCGACCACGGTCTTTGTGCATCAACACCAACCTGCGTGCGGGACCTGCATACGCCGTGGCGGCTATCACCGGGACGTGGAGTGGGTGATGAACAACGCGGGGAACCGATCGAAGGAGCGTGACACAGCAGATGGGACAGGGACTGACGTCTGGAGCTCCACAACCCGCACACGACAGCGGCGCCACGAGTTGAGCCCAGGCATGCACGGTCGCACGTAGCGACGTACTCCCTTGACTCGGGAACAAGTGATCGGAGGACATGGGAGCACTCTGTGGGCACGGGAGGGGTGAGGTGCACAGGTCGAATCTAAATGGGGTTGTCAGGCCGCTGGAAACACCGAATCAACCCGGATAAGCCGGTGACCTGCCACGCGCAACACTCAGTCGCCATCCCAGACCCGAGTTTTCCCACACGCCGCTAGGCGCTTCAACAAGCAAGGCACTACCGGGTGCTGCTGCGATGGCTGACATGGATGCCACACCACCTGCCGCACTCACATCTGGCGAGCCCACGCTGACGGAGTAGACCTGAGTCACTCCAGTTCGAGAGCTGCCGATCACCACAGCTGTGTTGGCGTCGTTCCATGCGCAATCAACAATGGACGTAAGAGAATTTTGAACCAGTTGTGGCGATTCCAACTGATACTGCCCCCCGGAACGCACGATCCGCATCAGGTACACCTGTCGCTGTCCACCCGAGGAAGCGATCACTAAGGCTCGAGCGCCATCGCGAGCCACCCGAACAAGCACAGGTGTCGCCAGGCCATTGACCCGAACTCGCGAGACTTTTCCGGATGCCTTGATGATGCGCACAGATCCTTGACTGGCGACCCAGAGATCACCGGCCAAAGAGTAAGAAAGGGAAAGGGCGGGTACTTGACCAGCCACGGGGGTTACTTGCGATGCGGGCTTCAGATCAGCAAGGTAAATCGTTGACTGAGCCCCGGCGACAGACACGGTAGATCCGGCTCGAGTTTGCGCAAAATCCACGGCAATACGTCCTAGTCGCACTGACCCTTCGCCGAACACCCCTGCGACTGGAGCAATGCCCGCTGTCGTGACCTGGTTCAGTCGCCTGCCCACGACGACAAATGCGCTGGATTTCGCGGACAGGCCGTCCGGATCAACCCCAGCAAAATCTTTGCGGGACAACACATCACCTAGTCCAGCAAGAGGCAAGGGCTGTCCGTTAACGGTAATTCGAACCGCAGTTACCGTTTCAATACTGGTCACGGTCCACACGATCTGAGCGGCGAGAATGCGGCGCTGACTGTCGTTAGCCGCTAAGGCTTGCTCGGTGAGGTCAACCACTGCCGTTGTGCCTTCAATCGGCACCGCGTCAATATCTAACTTGGTGCCGCGAGGCACCGCCGTGCGAACAGCCGGCGCCAGCCAGGCCGACGGGCCGGTCAACAGGCCACGCACTAACGAGGTGAGCAAGCCACGTCGGTCAATGGGAACCAGAATGCGATCTGGCACCAACCGTGACTCATCGACATTAAGAAAATAGCGCTCAGCGCTGGTATATACCCGATTCAAAGTAGTGGGTGTCAGTAGCAGGCCATCACGCACTCCGTCAATGCGCCATTGCCCATCAACTTGTCGCACCGTGAAGTCGGTATCAAGTTGAGTATTTCTCGGACTAGGTACGTAGGTTCCGACCGAGCTCAATTGACCCACTTGAGGTTCAGAGAGCAGCACGCGCGAACCACGACGAACTAACTGCACCCCATTGGAATCGTTAATGATCGTTGCCCCTGTAGCGGGGTTCCAGGTTTCGGTTACTTCCGGAGCTAGGTAAGCGCGAGCGACGGCATAGTCATCGGATGCACTGACATTGGCTTGTAAGAAACCAGAGACGATTTCCACTGGCGAATCCCCCACCCGAGGAGGGCGAACCACCGGTACCACTGCGTCAAAAGAATTTCCGCCGGTGACGTTTGCTCCAAGGTTGACCTGCCCGCTAGTGGGCACACTCGCGCACCCAGCGAGAAACAGTGCCGCTGACACGATCACGAGGGCGGGGCGCTTCACGAGGATTCCTCCTCGCTCGTTACGGCACGATCTGCCGGCTCAAGCTCGACCGGAGATCCATGCAGCACCGTGCCCACCTTGCGGGGCAACGTCAGACGGAAAACAGCACCGCG
>CALQPL010000021.1 GCA_943332445.1 Bifidobacterium breve | reverse complement strand
TCACCGCGCACCCCACGGATTGGCACATGATGCAATCGTTCTGGGACAGCGACAGGGGATTGTCGTGACGAGTGAATCAACAGGCTCGAAACTGCGCATCGGCATTGTGTGCCCGTATTCGTGGGATGTTCCCGGTGGTGTGCAAACCCATATTCGCGACCTAACGCATGCATTGCAGTCGCGTGGGCATGAGGTGTCCGTGCTGGCGCCTGGCGATGAGGAAACCGCTGACGACTTTGTTGTTTCGGCTGGTCGTGCCATTCCGGTGCGCTACAACGGATCGGTCGCGCGATTGGCGTTTGGTCCGTTTTCTGGTCAACGTGTGCGCAAATGGATTGACGAAGGCGACTTTGATGTCGTGCATGTTCATGAACCTGCTGCGCCGAGTATTTCCCTTGTCACGTGTTTGGTTTCTGAAGGTGCACTTGTCGGGACTTTTCATACGTCGAATGCTCGTTCGCGCATGATGGCTGTCAGTGCAGGGTTTTTGAAAGTCGCACTGGAAAAACTGTCTGCCCGCATCATGGTGAGCGCTCCGGCGCACGTGACCTTGGGCGAGCACAGCGAACTCTTCGGGGCCAGCACGGTGACTATCCCCAACGGTGTCGATGTCAGTGAATACGCCGATGCCGAACCGATGGCCATTGAGCCGGCAGATGCTCAGGTCGTGGTCTTTCTGGGTCGCATTGACGAACCGCGCAAGGGTTTTCAAGTGTTGGCTCCAGCCCTAGCCACGATTGCCGGTCAATGCCCCAAGGCTCGCTTCTTTATCGCCGGTCCCGGTGATGCAGACCAAGCTACGAAATTGATCCCAAAAAGCGTTCGTTCCCGTGTGCACTTCTTGGGCCGGATCAGCGAAGCCGAAAAGGCATCCCTGATGGCTCGCGCCGATGTCTTTGTTGCGCCGAACACCGGTGGCGAAAGCTTCGGCATCATCTTGCTCGAGGCCATGGCTGCAGGAGCTGCTGTTGTTGCCAGTGATCTTGAGGCATTTTCCTTAGTGTTGGGTGCAGACCCGGTGGGTAAGATGTTTGCCAACGAAAATTCCGCTGACTTGGCACAGGCCGTCATCGACGTGCTGCGCGATGATGCCATGCGGCAAGACTTCGTGACGCGCGGCAAAGACCAGGCCTATAAGTACGACTGGAATGTCTTGGTGGATGAAGTCATCGGCGTCTACGAGAGCGTGCACGTGCCTGGGCAGGTCGTGCGCGAAGATGCAGCAGGTACGGCCTTTGGCCGAGCCAAAGTGTGGGGCAAAGGGGATCGCGAATGAACACGCTGACCTGGATCGTGATTGCACTGGTCGTAGTGGCGATCTACTTAAGTCAGATGGCGGGGCGACTCGACCGCTTGCACATCCGCGTGGACAACTCCCGACGCGCTCTCCAAGACCAGCTGCTTCGACGAGCCAGCGAGGCTGCTGAGTTGGCCGCCCTTCCGGGCGCGACCACTCCGGACTCAGCTGTCTCCTTCGATACCTACGCCCACGTGGTGCGTCGAGACGAAGAGATCAATCCCGACATTGAAGAAGCCCTCACCGTTGCCCTCAATTTTGCCCTTCCGGATGCTCAGACCATTGCGGCGATTGCCGGTGTTCCTGGCGGTAGCGACATCCTGGATGAGTTGCAGGGGACCTGTCGCAAGGTCGAGTACGCCAAGACTTTTCATGACGATGCGGTGCGCCAGTGCCAGACCATGCGTCGTAAGCCGATCGTAAAGATTTTCCGGCTCTGGGGAACCGCCGCGTGGCCCGAACGCCTCGAGTGTGACCTGACTCAGCCCGACGGTTTTGCCTAGTCTTCGCACTAAGCCACTACCGCGCGCGTGCTGAAGCCCATCGCCTACGATGGGGACACCAAACATCGACTGTTAAAGGTTTCCCTGTGTCTGAGCTCAACGAATCAACCACCACTGGCACCACCGGCGTCAAGCGCGGCATGGCTGACATGCTCAAGGGCGGCGTCATCATGGACGTCATCGACGCCCAGCAGGCTCGCATTGCTCAGGACGCTGGCGCCGTTGCAGTGATGGCGTTGGAGCGCGTTCCCGCGGACATTCGTCGCGATGGTGGCGTAGCTCGCATGTCAGACCCGGACATGATCGACTCGATCATTGACGCCGTCTCGATCCCGGTCATGGCCAAAGCACGCATTGGCCACTTTGCTGAGGCCCAAGTGCTGCAATCGCTGGGCGTGGATTACATCGATGAATCCGAAGTTTTGACCCCTGCCGATGAGGACAACCACATCAACAAGTGGAACTTCACTGTTCCCTTCGTCTGTGGTGCGACGGATCTGGGCGAGGCTTTGCGTCGCATCAGTGAAGGTGCAGCCATGATTCGCTCCAAGGGCGAGGCCGGCACCGGAAACGTGGTTGAGGCCACGCGCCACATGCGCCAGATTTTGAGCGATATTCGTCGCCTGAGCACGATGGATGACGCTGAGTTGTTTGCGGCAGCCAAGAACCACCGCGCCCCGATTGAACTTGTTCGTGAAGTAGCCGAAAAGGGCGCATTGCCCGTGGTGTTGTTCACCGCTGGTGGCATCGCCACTCCCGCCGACGCAGCGATGATGATGCAGCTCGGCGCTCAAGGTGTCTTTGTCGGTTCGGGAATCTTCAAGTCCGGCGATCCGGTTAAGCGCGCTGAGGCCATTGTTAAGGCCACGACCTTCTTTAACGACCCGGACGTGGTTGCCAAGGTTTCACGCGGTTTGGGAGAGGCCATGGTGGGAATCAACATTTCCACCCTGCCCACCGACCAGCGTTACGCCGATCGCGGCTGGTGAGTCCAGTTATTGGAGTCCTTGCACTCCAAGGTGATGTGGCCGAACACGTTCACGCTTTGCGTGCGGTAGGTGTCAGCACGAAAGAAGTGCGCACCGTTGACGAACTGCAGTCCGTTGATGGGTTAGTTCTTCCTGGGGGAGAGTCCACCACCATCGCTCGGCTTGCGGGAATCTTCGAATTACTTGAACCCTTGCGTGCGGCGATCAAAGATGGATTGCCCTGTTTTGGTTCATGCGCCGGGATGATCTTGCTGGCCGATCGAGTCCTTGATGGTGAAGTCGATCAGCCCACCTTTGGCGGTATGGACATCACGGTGCGGCGCAATGCTTTTGGTCGTCAGGTGGATTCGTTCGAAACCGAACTTGAAATTTCGGGAATTGCTGGCCCGCCCATGCACGCGGTCTTCATTCGGGCCCCATGGATTGAGGAAATAGGTCCTGAGGTGGAAGTCCTCGCGAGGGTCACAGAAGGCCCAGCCGAGGGTAGGATTGTGGCTGCATCGCAGGGAAATGTGATGGTGTGCAGTTTTCACCCCGAACTGACCAGCGATACACGCTTGCATGAGTTGTTTGTACAAAAGGTGAAAGGAACACCATGAGCGGCCACTCCAAATGGGCGACAACCAAGCACAAGAAGGCGGTCGTTGACGCCAAGCGTGCCAAGTTGTTCGCCAAGCTGATCAAGAACATTGAGGTCGCTGCTCGCGTAGGTGGACCCGATATCGCCGGCAACCCCACGCTCTTTGATGCCGTTCAAAAGGCCAAGAAGAGTTCGGTTCCTAACGACAACATCGAGCGTGCACTCAAGCGCGGCTCAGGAGTCGAAGCCGGTGGTGCCGACTGGCAAACCATCATGTACGAAGGCTATGGACCCAACGGTGTGGCTGTACTTATTGAATGTTTGACCGACAACCGCAACCGCGCCGCCTCTGACGTGCGCGTTGCCATGACCCGCAATGGTGGATCCATGGCTGACCCTGGATCGGTGTCCTACATGTTCAACCGCAAGGGCGTGGTCATCGTGCCCAAGGGCGAGCTGAGCGAAGACGATGTACTGATGGCGGTTCTGGATGCTGGCGCTGAGGAAGTCATTGACCTAGGGGAGCAGTTCGAGGTCATTTCTGAGGCGACGGACCTGGTGGCTGTGCGCACCGCCCTGGTGGACGCTGGAATTGACTATGACTCGGCTGACCCGACCTTCTTGGCTTCGGTCAACATTGAGCTCGATGAGGATGGGGCCAGGCAGATCTTCCGCCTGATTGACGCCCTGGAAGAAAGCGACGACGTCCAAAACGTCTGGGCGAACTTTGACGTGTCGGATGAGGTCCTGGAGGCCGTGGCAGGCTAACCTCATACGAACACATGTTCGGATGAGAGGGGCAATCGTGCGCGTCCTAGGCGTAGATCCTGGCCTGACCCGCTGCGGTGTCGGCGTGGTCGATGGCGGGGCTGGTCGCGCGCTGGAACTCATCGACGTGGGTGTGATCACTACCGAGGCCGCTTTGCCGCTTGAGCAACGTCTCCTGATCGTGTCCAACGAACTCACCGAGTGGATTGATCGACACCAACCCGATGCCATTGCCGTTGAGCGTGTGTTTAGTCAACACAACGTCAGCACAGTGATGGGCACCGCTCAAGCGGCAGCAGTCGCACTGCTGGCAGCCGCTCAAGCAGGGATTCCCGTGGCGCTACATACACCGACGGAAGTCAAAGCCGCGGTGTCTGGTTCGGGACGTGCAAACAAAGCACAAGTGGGAACGATGGTTGCTCGGTTGTTGCGCCTTGATGCGCCACCCAAGCCCGCAGATGCAGCCGACGCGTTAGCTCTGGCCATTTGCCACTTGTGGCGAGGTCCGGCACAAGACCGCTTGCAAGCAGCTGTTGCTCGACAGGCGGCCACCCGATGATCGCCACTGTCTCTGGATTGGTCGCCGACCTTCGCTTGGATTCGGCCGTCGTCGAAGTCGGTGGCGTGGGGATCTTGACCTACTGCACGCCTACGACGTTGGCCGAACTGCGCGTAGGAACGCCTGTCTGCCTGCACACCACGATGATCGTTCGCGAGGATTCCCTTACCCTGTATGGCTTTTCCTCCTCGGACGAACGACGCACTTTCGAGATCTTGATGACCGCCAGTGGTGTGGGGCCACGGTTGGCTCTGGCCATGCTGGCGGTGTATTCACCCGATCAGTTGCGGCACGCGATTTCTACGTCGGACTATCCCGCGCTCACCGCGGTTCCCGGCATTGGCAAAAAGGGCGCGGAAAAGATTGTGGTTGAACTGCGCGATCGGTTGGGCCCATCGCTCGAAGGTTCGGCGGTCAAAGTCTCCGCTTCTAGCGATGACCAAGTGGTCGACGCATTGATCGGCCTGGGATGGAATACCAAGGACGCGCGAGCAGCGGTTGAGTCGGCTCGACGTGCCACACCAGTGGACGTGGAGATCCCCGAATTGTTGCGCTCTGCTTTGCAGGAGTTGAAGCGAACATGAGTGAAGAGTTCGTCACCGCAGAGGCTGACCCCATCGAGCGGGCCGCAGAGTCCGCGTTGCGACCACGCAGCCTGGACGATTTTGTTGGACAACAGCGTGTGCGCGATCAATTGGGTTTGGTTCTGCAAGCCGCAATGGCGCGTGGAACCTCAGCGGACCACGTGTTGTTTGCCGGTCCACCTGGGCTAGGCAAGACCACACTGGCCATGATCGTGGCCCAGGAGATGGGCATGCCGCTGCGCCTGACCAGCGGGCCGGCCTTGCAGCACGCGGGGGATTTGGCCGCCCTGCTGTCCGATATTCGCGAAGGCGAAGTGCTGTTTGTCGACGAGATTCACCGCATGGCTCGCACCGCCGAAGAAATGCTGTACATGGCGATGGAGGATTTTCGTGTTGACATCGTGGTGGGCAAAGGACCGGGTTCAACTTCCATCCCGCTTGATGTGCCGCGCTTTACTTTGATCGGTGCGACAACGCGATCTGGATTACTTCCTGCGCCGTTGCGCGATCGTTTTGGGTTCACTGCGCAGCTTGATTTTTATGAACCAGAAGAATTGGCGCGCATCGTGATTCGTTCTGCGGGACTACTTGATGTGGCCATCGACCCTGATGCGGTTAACGAGATTTCGCTGCGCAGTCGCGGCACACCGCGTATCGCTAACCGACTCTTGCGTCGCGTTCGCGATTTTGCGCAAGTCAACAAGGCTTCACGTATTGACCTTGCCTGCGCTCAAGGCGCGTTGGAATTGTTCGAGGTCGATGCGTTGGGTCTGGATCGATTGGACCGATCGGTTCTGTCGGCTTTGGTGGATTCATTCGGTGGCGGCCCCGTGGGGCTGTCCACATTGGCGGTTGCCGTTGGCGAAGAACGTGAAACTGTCGAGGAGGTGGCGGAGCCGTTCCTGGTCCGGGCCGGCCTGTTGGCCCGCACCCCACGGGGTCGAGTGGCCACTCCGGCAGCCTGGCTTCACTTGGGCAAGACCCCGCCTAGCCCTGATTTGGGACTTTTTGCGCCACGGTGACGCGCCGAACCGGACCTTCTGCTACCCAGCCGTAGGGTTGTCCGCGATACTTGCTTACCCCCTGCGCAAAGAGCGCTAGGGAAAGTTCCCCGTAAGGATGGCGAGCGTGGCTGCCTCTGCATACCGCCCAGCCCGGACCCTTGGCATTTTGATCGCGATTTTGCTCGCGCATGCCGTGTGGTTGCTGTGGCCTTTCGCGAATGCGTCGATTACCCCCAACCTCGGTCTTGACCTGCGTGGTGGCACCTCAGTCACGCTCAAGCCACAAGTGGGGCAAGGTGACATCACTGAGGACCAGATCAATCAGGCCGTGGCCATCATTCGCCAACGTGTGAACAGTTTGGGCGTGGCCGAAGCTGAGGTCACCACGCAAGGCAGTGGCGCTAACTCCATCGTTGTGGTGTCTATCCCGGGTGTGACGCAAAAGCGCATCGTTGACCTTGTCGGTCAAACCGCACAACTGAACTTCCGTCCTGTTATTCAAGAAACAGCCGGTACGCCGATCAAGGTCAAGGGCAAGGCCGTTAAGTCCAAGCCCCTGCCCATTCAGTCGCCCACGTTTAACCCAGCGCTTGAGGCCCAGTTTGCCGCCCTTGACTGCACCGACGACAAGAAGCGTGTAAGCACCAAGCCTGATGACCCCAAGCAATTCCTCGTCACGTGTTCGCAATCTGGTGATGCCAAGTACACGCTGGACAAGACAGCCGTTCAGGGTGAAACCATTAAGGACGCCTCAGCGACCTTGCGTTCACAGGGTGTCGGCGAGTGGATCGTGAACCTGGAATTTGACGGTAAGGGGACGAGGGCCTTTGCTGAAACAACTCAGGCTCTGGTCGGAAAGACGACTCCGCAGAACCAATTCGCCATCGTCCTAGACGGTCTCGTGGTTTCCGCACCAGCGGTAAATGAAGCAATTACCGGTGGGCAGGCGGAGATTTCGGGCAACTTCACCCAACAAAGCGCCCAAGACTTGGCCAACGTGCTGAAGTTCGGTGCCCTGCCCGTCGCTTTTGACATCGCTGAGATCAACTCGGTGTCTGCCACGTTGGGTGCTGACCAGCTCACTGCCGGACTGATCGCCGGTGGCCTGGGTCTGCTCTTGGTGATCCTCTATCTGTTGGTTTACTACCGGGCCCTTGGATTGGTATCGGTTGCCAGCCTTTTGGTCGCTGCTTACCTGACCTACGTTTCGTTTGTCTTGTTGGGCCGCACGATCGGCTTCACCTTGACGTTGGCGGGTGTGGCTGGTGCCATCGTCGCTATCGGTATTACGGCCGACTCGTTCATCGTGTACTTCGAACGCATTCGTGACGAGGTGCGAGACAACAAGTCGCTCCGCGTTGCTGCTGAGTCTGGTTGGCTTCGGGCCCGTCGAACGATCTTGGCTGCGGACTTTGTGTCACTTCTAGCCGCCGGCGTCTTGTACTTCGTCTCGGTTGGAAACGTTCGAGGCTTCGCTTTCGTTCTCGGGTTGACCACCATCATTGACATCGTCGTCGTGTTCTTCTTTACCCGACCGCTCATTGCCATTTTGGTTAACAAGTCCTTCTTTGCCCGTGGGGGACGGTTCTCGGGGGTCGATCCGGTCCGCTTAGGTGCTGCCTCGGCCCAAGTCGAGAACACGAAGGTCACTGCTACCGCCACCTCTGAGGAGTCCTGATGTCGCGCATTGGAGATTTGGGTAACAACCTGTATCGCGGTCAGGTTCAGTTTGACTTCATCGCACGTCGGCGTCGCTGGTATGCCATCAGTGGCTTGCTCGTGATCATTTGCGGTCTGAGCTTGGCTGTGAAGGGTTTGAACTTCGGCGTGGAATTCACCGGAGGAACCGTGTTCACGGTGCAGGCCACCGACGGGACCGTCGACCAGGTTCGAACGACTGTCAATGGTGCGGGAGCAAAAGAGGCCGTCGTTCAGCGAGTCAATAACGATAGGTTCCGCATCCAAACCGAAGCCTTGACCGAAGCTGAGCGCAATAAGGTTGCGTCGGCGCTGGCGAAGTCCCTTGATGTGAAGGAAGACACCGTTGGTGTCCAATTCGTCGGACCTTCGTGGGGTTCAGAGATCACCAAGAAGGCCGTCACCGGTTTGCTGATCTTCCTGGTCCTCGTGGTGATCTTCTTGACGATTTACTTTGAGTTCAAGATGGCCATGGCAGCGCTGGTTGCGCTGGTTCACGACGTCTTGCTCACGATCGGTGTCTACTCAATTCTTGGCATCGAGGTCACCCCGGCTACCGTCATCGGTATTTTGACCATTTTGGGTTACTCGCTGTACGACACGGTCGTGGTATTCGACAAGGTGCGCGAGAACACCGCTGGCATCGTGGGCAGTGGCCGCATGACCTACAGCCAAGCAGCCAACCTCGCCGTTAACCAAACCTTGGTGCGCTCGATCAACACCTCGCTGGTGGCATTGCTGCCCGTACTGGCCATCTTGATCGGTGCCGTGGGACTCCTGGGTGCTGGCACGCTGCAGGAATTGGGTGTCGCCCTCTTTGTCGGAATCGCCGCTGGTACGTACAGCTCGATCTTTATCGCCACTCCGATCTTGGCTGACTTGAAGGAACGTGAGCCAGAGATGAAGTCACTGGTTCGTCGTGTGGAGCAGCGTCAATCGGGTGGCTCGAAGTCGTCGAAGAAGGCCTCAGCTGCCGCCAGTACCGATGAGAGCGTTGAAGTGACGGCATCAGCCGGCGTTTCATCGACGTCACCGGCCAAGCGGCAACAGCCCTCAAAGAAGAACAAGGGCAAGCGTCGCTAGTTGCTGGTCGCCGTTGGTTTGATCTTCTCCTACACTGAGTGAAGGCACGCAGTAAACGGAGGTGGCAATGGCTGAAGACTCCGTTGTTGCGCCCGTTGCTGAATCATCTTCGCGCCTGACCCGGCTGACCCGTCGAGGTCGACTAGGTGTGACTTCCCCTGAACTTGAGGGCGTCTCGCGATCATTGCGCGAGCATCACCCCAAAGCGGATCAACGTGACCTGCAGTTGGCCTTTGATATCGCTGAGGTCAGCCATCGCGGTCAAATGCGCAAATCCGGCGAGGCCTACATCACGCACCCGGTTGAGGTGACCGAGATCTTGGCGGATCTGGGGATGCCCGTTCCGGTGTTGGTCGCTGCGTTGCTCCACGACACGGTAGAAGACACGTCGTATTCGCTGGAGGAATTGCGTGAAACCTTCGGCGATGAAGTGGCCGAACTCGTTGACGGAGTAACCAAGCTCGACAAGCTCAAATACGGCAACGCCGCCCAGGCCGAGACCGTGCGCAAGATGATTGTGGCGATGGCACGCGATATTCGAGTCTTGGTCATCAAGTTGGCCGACCGCTTGCACAACATGCGCACGCTGAGTGTCCTCAATCCTGATCGCCAGGAGGCGAAGGCCCAAGAAACACTAGAAATTTATGCTCCGTTGGCTCACCGGCTCGGCATGAACGCCATTAAGTGGGAATTGGAAGACCTCGCGTTTGCGACCTTGAAGCCGAAAATGTTTGACGAGATCAAGGAACTGGTCGATGAACGTGCGCCGGAACGGGCTGGCTACCTATCCGATGT
>CALQPL010000020.1 GCA_943332445.1 Bifidobacterium breve | reverse complement strand
GCTGGCGTCCCTCGTGGTTGATGCCCTCCTTTCTGCCGGATTCGAGGTCGCGAGCGCGCGGGACGTGGAGTCGGCTCGCGAGTTGATCGAGACTTTCGACCCGGACATGGCGGTGCTGGACATCGCGCTCGGCAACGGACCCACTGGCCTTCACCTGGCCCACATGCTGCATATGAGCCGTCCGGACATCGCCATCCTTATCCTCACGCGGTACCCCGATGCAACATCCGCCGTCGCAGAGGGCCTGCAGGTGCCCGAGGGTGCCGGCTTCCTTCGCAAGCACATGGTCCACGACACGCAGTACCTCGTCGATGCGATCGAGGCGGTATTTGCGGATCGAGCGAGCGAAGTGCGCCACGATTCGGCCAAGCCGGGGGATGTCGATGCGTTGCCCGAGCAGGCGCAGATTGTGTGGCGACTGCTGGCAGAGGCATGCACCAACACCGAGATCGCGCGCCGTTGCGGGTTGAGCGTGAAGTCCGTCGAGCGATGGATCGAGACCGTCTACCGTGACCTGGGTATCGACAAGTCTGCGGAGGTGAATGCCCGCGTGGAGGCCACCAAGCGCTTCTACCTCGCAGTGGGGGTTCCCGGCCCAGGGCGGGACCTGAAGGCGCTGCCGTGAACGTCTTGCGCAGGTGGCTGACGACGCTGCAGCCCGCGGCTCTGTTCGCCCCAATGGTGATTCTCGGGGTCATACTGGAGTTCGGCCTGAGCGTGCTCGCCTCGCCCTACCAAGCGCAAGGCGGCAACCTCCCGCTCAAGGTGTTGGCGAATGTACTTGCCGCCGGGGTCGTGTTCGCCTTCCTCGGTGTCGTCTACCTAACGCTGCGATCGCACCTGCGTGAGTCGGCAATGCGGATCGTCCTGCTGCTGTGCCTGCCCATTGGGGCGCTGCTGGCGGGCATGCTCCTGGGCTGGTCCCGCCTAAAGTTCGACCTGGATGCGCGACCACTCGTTCTGTTTTGGGCGGCGGTGACGCTCGTCCATGTGACGGTATTTGGCGTGGCGCTGTGGCTGGCCGCATCGGCAATCCGCCTGCACTATGAGCGCCTCGACGGGCTGAGGCGGGAACGCGACCGGCTTCACGCCCTCGACGTGCAGGCGAGGCAGAGCCTTACCAACCTCGACGTGGAGTCCACCGAGGTGGTGCGGGCGCGAATCCTCGACGGGCTCGGGCCGGCCGCATCCGGCGATCCGCAGCACACGCTCCCGGTGTTGACCTCGACGCTCGAGGACATCGTGCGGCCACTGAGCCGGCAGTTGGAGTCGCAGACGCAGGTGTGGGTGCCGCCAGACCCCCTGCCGGCGGTTCAGGAGCGGATCAACTGGAAGGCCGCCGCTGTCGAGGGCATGACTCCGCGGTTGCTGAGTCCGTTCTGGACAGTCGTCATCCTCAACATCGTCGCCTTGCCGATGAACATCGTGCGTACCGGCTGGCTGATGGCCCTGGAGTTCGTGCTCGTGTCATTCTGCTTCGCGTGGCCGATGTTCGCCCTGCTGCGCAACGGAGCTGTGCGGATCATCGGCGAGGCCCGGGGCGCCAGACGCATCGCCTCGTTCGTTATTCTGTGCATCCTGTGTGGGCTCGTACTGGCCCTGGGTCTGCTGCCGTTCACATTGGGCGGACCGAAGCCGTTCCGGTTCGTCTCCCTAGGGCCGATCTTCACGCTGCTGGTGGTCTTCGTCTCGGGTTTCGCCGTGGCTGCGCAGCACCAGGCCAAGGCATCGGAAGCAGACCTCCTTGCCACGACCCTTGACCTGCAGTGGCAAATCGCCCGCTCGCGCGAACTGCACCGCCAACGTCGACGAGCCCTCGCGCATGCCGTGCACGGGCAGGTCCAGGCCTCGTTGGCGGCCGGAATCCTCGATATCACTGCTTCTGTGAACGCCGGCACGCTGACCGACGACCAGGTCCGAGACGTCCACGCTCGCGTCGTCAGCGTCGTCGCGGGCCTAGACCTGCAAAACGTCCGACCCAGCCCCCTGGACGTCCTGCTCATCAAGGTGCAGGCAACATGGGGGGTACTGGCGAACATCTCGATGGACGTCGATCCCGAGGCGGTCGCCATGCTGACCACGGATCCCCTGTGCCTCACGACGCTGAATGACGTCATCCCCGAGCTCATCTTCAACAGTGTCAAGCACGGCAGGGCCACCGACATCACCATCCACGTCTGTTTGGAAGACCAGCGAACGGTCTCTCTGATCGTTTCGGATAATGGCCAGTCAATCACTGAAACGACTTTGACGGGTATGGGTTCGCGCCTTCTCGACGAATCGACGATCACGTGGAGCCGCGTTCGGATGGGGGAGTCCATGGTGACGACTGCGTTCCTCACCTGTGCGGCATCAGCGATGACCGATTAGCGCAATGTCCCACCGTCAGGGGAAAACCCTCAAGGGTTTCCCCTGAAATCACGAGGTCCGCAGAAGGTCCCGGCGTAGTCTCCGCAACGCGTCCATGGGGGCGTTTACTCCGAGATGTATTGGGGATTCACATGTCCTTGCAGGCACCTGTCGACCGTGCTCATGCACATGGCGCGGCATCACGATCGAGCTCAACCAAAGCGCGACCGGGGCGGGTTATCACCCTGCTGACTCTGGTCCTTTCACTCGTCTTTGCCGGGCTGCTCAGCGCAGCAACGCCGGCCGCTGCAGCAGCCAGTTTGACGTGGACCAGCCAGACCTCCGCGGCAGACAACAACTGGTATAGCGCCACTTACGGTAACGGCCTCTTCGTGGCCGTTGCGATCTCGGGCACGGGCAACCGCGTTATGACGAGCCCAGACGGCGTCACGTGGACGAGTCGTAGCTCCGCTGCTGACAACACTTGGTACGGCGTGACCTTCGCTAAGGATTCCTCGAATCCGAATGCCACCGTCCAGAACGGTCTCTTCGTCGCCGTTGCAAGCTCTGGCACGGGCAATCGCGCTATGACGAGCACGGACGGCATCAACTGGACTAGCCGAACGACTCCGATTCCTGGAGCGGGGTTCGAGCCGGGATGGACCTCCGTCACGTACGGGAACGGCCTGTTCGTTGCGGTGGCCCAGATCGGCACCGGGAACCGAGTCATGACCAGTCCCGATGGTGTCACGTGGACCAGCCGCACGACGCCCGTTCCGGGTGCTGGAACTGAGCCGGCATGGCGATCCGTCACGTACGCCAACGGTCTCTTCGTCGCGGTTGCTACCAGCGGCACCGGCAACCGCGTGATGACCAGTACGGACGGTATCAACTGGACGTTGGGCACGTCCCCCGCCGACAACCAGTGGTACTCCGTCACCTACGGAAACGGTGTCTACGTCGCTGTGGCGGCCAGCGGCACCAACCGCGTGATGACGAGCTCGGACGGATTCTCGTGGACCACCCGTAGCACCCCAGTGGCCAACACCTTCCCCGCCGTCACGTTCGGAGGGGGACAGTTCGCGGCAGTGTCCGTCGACGGCATCGGGAACCGCGTGATGACGAGCCCTGACGGCATCAACTGGACCATGGGCGCATCCGCCGTCGACAACCAGTGGTTCGCCATCACATACGGAGATAGCCGCTTCGTTGCAGTCGCCGCTTCTGGAACGGCAAACCGGGTCATGCTCGGCACGGCTCCAGTCGCGTCGACCTACTCGTTGACGCTGAACGACCCGGCGACTGGTGGCACCAGCTCGGCGACCGTTACCTCGGGCATCACCTCCGGTGGCTCGTCGGTTCTGACCGCCACCCCGGCCACCGGCTACACGTTCACGAGCTGGTCTTGCACGGGCGGCAGCATGTCGGGCTCCACGGACAACCCGATGACGCTGTCGAACATCACTGGCGACGTCACCTGCACCCCGACGTTCACGGCGAACCCGACCTACTCGTTGACGCTGAACGACCCGGCGACTGGTGGCACCAGCTCGGCGACCGTTACCTCGGGCATCACCTCCGGTGGCTCGTCGGTTCTGACCGCCACCCCGGCCACCGGCTACACGTTCACGAGCTGGTCCTGCACGGGCGGCAGCATGTCGGGCTCCACGAACAACCCGATGACACTGTCTAACATCACTGGCGACGTCACCTGCACCCCGACGTTCACGGCGATCGTGGTCTTCCCCACGTCCATCATCACCCACACCGACCAGACCGTGAAGTCGGTATTCATCGACGGGACCGCGACGCCTCTGACCAACGCCTACTACAGCGTGCAGACGTCCAGGTGCAAGACGACCATCAATGGTGTGAACCCGGGCGTGATCTACTACTGGACGAACTTCACCAGCTCGGGCACGGGTTCTCAGGCACTGGTCTCGGAAACGTCGTCCGCCGGGTCGTCCTACCTGCTGCAGTTCACATCCTCCGGCTCGAACATCTACAAGGCCGGCACGACAACCGTGGCCAAGGGCTGGAAGTTGACCTGGAATTCGTCGACCGGTGCCCTCACGGTGTCCGGCCTCGCCGCGGGCAACTACTGGATCGGCGTCAAGTACTCCGCATCCGCGCTCTCCGGCAAGGCCGCGCCCAACCCCACCTCGTTGACCTACCGGTTCAGCGGAAATGGCGGGGGAACGGCTCAGTCGATGACGCTAAGTAAGAAGAGCTAGTCGCACGACGCACCCCTGCAGGAGATGGCGGCCGCAAATGGGGCCGCCATCTCCATGCCCGGCAGATACGACGGCGGTCCGTTAGGCCTTGCACGTCAATCCAACAAGGAGCGGCTTCCGGAAGCAGACGAATGGCGAGCGAAAGGTGATGCTCACCTGGCCACTTTGCGCCGACCCAGGCGTGGCTTGTGCTGGGCGGTGTGATCGGCGCGGTAACGGTCGGATTCCAAGAAATGCGGGTTCACTCAGTGGTGGGGATATCCGTTGACGAGTTCGTTCAGGTGTTCTTCGACGATAGGGCCGTGATCAAGGACTACCGCAATGCGAGCGGCCGGATTCGTGAGGGGAATCAACGTGTGTCAGGACCCACAAAAAACGCTTTGCCCCTGTTCGGGCAAGGCGCTTTTTTCGTGTGGAGTTACGCGTTGGAGGGTGAGACGATAGATACATGTTGCTTGATTCGCGTGTAGCGCTCATCACTGGCGGAACCCGCGGAATCGGTCTCGCCGCAGCGCGCGGAATTGCCGAAGCGGGCGCGACTGTCATCTTGCTGGGAATTGACCGCGATAGAGCGCTAGCCGCCGCCGAAGGATTGCAGGCCGATGGGCACGATGCGATCGGAATTGTCTGCGATGTCTCAGATCCCCGTGCGGTTTATGCGTTGCCCGACCTACTTGGCCCCTTGGCGGCTGTCGACATCCTCGTCAATAGTGCTGGAGTGATGGCCGAGCGCATGTCAAAAACTCTGCGTACGTCGCCCGAGGAGTGGCGGCGGGTGATGTCGGTGAACCTCGACGGCTCGTTTTACGTCACCAGCACCTTCGTACCGGGCATGGTTGAGCGACGTTGGGGTCGCGTGATCAATGTGTCGGCTTGTTTAGGTCGACTTACTGGTCCTGGAACAGGGGGAGGGCTAGCGCCCTATCGGGTGTCGAAGGCTGCGATGAATGCGATGACACGCAACCTCAATTCTGAATTGCGTAGCGGGGCAGGCGGAGTCCTCGTTGACGCGATGTGTCCAAATCACTGCCGCACCGACATGGGTGGGCCCAATGCGCCGCGCTCGGCCGAACAAGGGGCCGACACCATCGTGTGGCTTGCCACTCGGCCCGATGAGTCGCCCACAGGTTTGCTGTGGGAAGACCGAGAGGTCGTGCCGTGGTAGCTCGGAGGAACTCCTAGGGCGTTCCGTTTTCACTAGGAATCCGGCGAACCCAGTGGCCCTCGGTGGCTTTGAGGATTGTCAAAGTGATCACGATGATCACGAGCTGAGGGGGCTATCGCCCGATTGGCTGATCCCCATAGACTGTGCGAAATTGTTGAGTCGAGTCAGGGAGTTCTTGTGGGTTTAGGTCCAGTTGACGTCGTCATTATCGGATTTCCAGGTAACAAGTTCACCGGTCAGATCGCTCCGGCGATCCTTGAGCTGGTGGAGAACAGAACTATTCGCATCATTGACTTGCTCTTTGTGAGCAAGGATTCCGATGGAGTGGTGACCACGTTTGAAATTGCCGACCTTGACCCCGAGATCGGTCCGAGCTTCTTGGCCGTTGAGGTTTCTCAACCCGGTGCGCTGGACTTTGATGACGCTGAGGAAATCAGCGAGGATCTGCCCGCAAACAGTTCAGCGCTCCTCGTTGCTTTTGAAAACACCTGGGCATCTCGCTTTACCGATGCCATTCGTGCCGCCGATGCTGTCGTCATCGACCAGATTCGCATTCCCGCCAATGCTGTCGAAGAATTGCTTTCCTAGTCCGAAGATCCTTCTCTGAAAGGTTGTTGTTATGGGTTTAGTACGAGTTGCCGCACGAACTGCAGTGATTTCTGGAACTGCAACGGCCGTGTCCGGTCGAGTCGCACAACGTCAAGCGCTTCAGTACAACGAAAAGGTCCAGGCCCAACAAGCCGCAGCACCTGCAGCCCCCGCAGCAGCTCCGGCCGCCGACGACTCGATGGCGAAGTTGCAACAGTTGGCTGACCTTCACAGCCAGGGCGTCTTGTCCGATGAAGAGTTCACCGCCGCGAAGGCCAAGGTTCTCGGTATCTGACAAACGCGGTGCCATTCGGTAGTGGTTATGGCACACTTGTTTCACCGTAAAGTCCCTTTTCGCCACGCAGGTGGTTTCCCGGAGGAATGCTGTGAAGATTTTGATCCTTGGTTGTGGCCAGGCTGGTCTGAAGGTTGCCGAGCAGGCAAAGGCAAAGGGTTGGGAAGTCATCGGCACGACAACGACAGAAGGTCGCGTCGCGGAAATTGAAGCAGTGTGTGACAAGGCGGTAGTTGTCCTGGGTTCAGATCGCGAAGGCGTGAAGGCTGCCGCCGAGGGAGTGGACGCCATCGTCGTTTCGGTGAGCCCGTCCGCAGTTCGCTCGGCGAAGAAGGAAGACCGCGGACCGATCTATCAAGAGGTGTTGGTTGAGTCGGGCTTGAGTGCCTCGGCCGCACACGATCGAGTGATCTTCATGTCCTCAATTTCGGTTTATGGCGATGGAACGCAAGAGCCTGGTCAGTTCCTGACCGAAGCAACCCCTCGCGCGATTAACGACGAGCCATCGACCATATTCTTCTCAGCTGGCGAAGATGCTGCGATGCAAGCCGCCCATGGCACGGTCTTGCGCCTGCCCGATATCTACAGCGCAGACAGCGACTTTGGTGAGCGTGTGCACTTGGCCCACGAATACATGGGCGGATCCACTCCCTTTGATCGCGCTGACGCCTACCACCCCATTCACGTGGAAGATGTCGCTCGAGCTGTGATCCACATTTTGGAAAATGACGTGGAAGGTCGATACAACGTCGTTCCCGATGGCGTCGTGCCGGCGCCGACCGTGGGTGACTTCTGGGACAAGATCGCGGACAAGACCGGCCAAGAAAAGCTGGAATTCCGCGGCGAGATCCGCACTCCGGTGCAGCAGTCAACCTCAGAGAAGTTCCGCGCAACTGGATTTGAGTTCAAGCACCAAATCAGCGAAGTCGTTTAGTCAGAGTCGGGCGCAGCTATTTGGTTGCGCCCGTTCTGCTTTGCTCGATACATGTACTCGTCGGCTAGTTGAATGGCTGTTAATCCGTGATCATCGCGGGCGACCGCTGATGCCAAGCCAATGCTGATCGTCAACCGAGCAGTGCCTTCTAGTGCTTCCACGCTGTGGCGGATCTTTTCGGCCAGGATCATGGCGCCATTGCGATCGGTGCCAGGCAGGACGGCGATGAACTCTTCGCCTCCAAGTCGGCCCACGAAGTCGCTTTCACGAATAGTTGACTGCAGAACACGTGCCACGGATACCAACATTTCATCACCAACAGAGTGACCGTAGGTGTCGTTGATTTCCTTGAAGTTGTCCAGGTCCATCATCAACACGTGGTACGGCGTGTGGGTGCGTTGCATTCGCTTGTATTCGTCTTCAATGCGCTCAATGCTGGCCAATCGGTTGGGCAGGCCGGTGAGCTGGTCGCGCCGAGCCAGATTCTCTAATTCAAAGTTTGCGCGCTCAAGTTCCTCAGTGCGTTCCTCAACGCGATTTTCCAGCTTTTCATTGAGCACACCCAAGGCATCAACCATCGCGGCCAGTTGATTCTGCTTGTTGCGAAGGTCGGAAATATCAGCAGCGATGACCAGAATGCGTGGCGATCCCTCGGGACCGATCATGGGAACCTTGACTGAGCGGTAGTAGCGCACTTCGCCGGTCGATACGTCAGTTGACGTCTCTTCAACGACAACCGTTTGGCCGGCATCCATGACGCGATGGAAATCGTCAAGGTAGTGCTGAACTTGTTCCTGATTCGGGTTGAAGGCGGCGGCTGTGTTGCCAATCATCAATTCATGAGTGGATCCATAGAGATCTGCGAGGGCCTTGTTCGCCAACAAATACTTTCCGTCGTAGTCCTGAACCATGATGACGTTAGGGCTGGAATCGATGACCGTTCGAAGCAAAAGTGCATCGAGTGCTACTCGATCCCACCGCAGCAGGGCTGAATCCGAATCAGTGGAAGTTGGTCCAGTGGCCAGGCAGGTGGGGCATTCCACTCGCCATTTTCCGTCAGTAAATTCGCTGACTTGGGAATATTGGGTATGACAAAAGGGGCACGTGGTGTCGTCTCGCCCCGTTGTCATCAAATTCCCCATTCGCCAGAGATATGAACGCTAGACCTATGTATCGGCACAATGAAGGGAATACCTGAAGTCATCTGACCAAATGGGGACAAATGGTCGCGAGTTAGAGGACTAAAGGCTTGATGGGGGCAGTGATCAGGGCTGGATTGGATTTCCAATCGATACCAGGAACATCAATGTAAAGCTCAATTTCATTGCCATCGGGATCCGCGATGTAGAGGCTGTGCGTGACTGTGTGGTCGCTAGCACCATAAATGGGGACGTCGTTTTCGTTGAGGACCTTCACCACATCACGCAACTCATCGTCGCTATCCCCAACTTTCAAACCAAAGTGGTACATGCCGATACGTCGACCTTGGGGGATTGCGGTGGCATCCTTGCCCACTTCGATCAGTAGTAACTCGTGGTGGGTGCGTTCATTGGGTGCCGAAAAGGCCGCGAATCCAGTGAAGGGCAACGGATGGGAGTTGGTGCCGTCGGGCGCGATTTGTCGCCAACCCAGGATGTCCCGATAGAAGTGGGCGGAGCGTTCAACATCGCGAACGTAAAGGACCAGGTGTCCGAGTTCCTTGATCTGCATCATCGCTCCTCGTGGGTTGTTCTTGATGCAGCGCTGGCGAGCATTGATCTATTCCCACCGTCTAATCCGGAACGATTCGGCCAGCGGGTGCTGGCCCGAAATCTAGCCCAGCCCCAACACAGCGAGATGACGATCAGCGAAGCGAAGTTGCCCCACAGGCCAGCGCGGCTGTAAGGAGCGACCGCTGGAATAAGAATGACGGCGATACACAAGATCACGAAGGAGTCGAGGCTGCGAGCCCCCAAGGTTTCCAGGAAATTCAAAACGGGGGTGAGGAATTGTCGGTCGAGTAGCCAGGTCGTTATCCAGTAGGCCAGCACCATGGCTGCGAATCCAAAGATGATCCGCCCCGGACCGATGTTGTATTTGCCGAACCAGTCGCTAGCCCAAGCTCGCATGGGCGCGCCGGGCGTGAGATTAAAACGTCCAAGAAGTTGGGCGAGGACGCTCAAGGTAACGAAGGTGCCGGCGCTGATGTAGAGAGCAGCCTTGGTGAGGAGAGTGTCCCGAAGTCGCCACTGCTCCCAGTTCCAACCAACGATGGTGGCGATGACAAAGGGAAATTGCCACGCACCCCAGTTGAATCCCGCTTTTGATTCCTGCAAGGCAGGCAGAACTGTGAGGGAAGGCCACT
>CALQPL010000019.1 GCA_943332445.1 Bifidobacterium breve | reverse complement strand
TCAAAGGTGGCCTTGCCGTGCAGTTCCTCGGCACGACTACGAATCAACTCCACTGTCAGCGGTTCCGTGGCCAGGGACTGCAGGTCCGCCAGGACCTCGGTCAAAAACGTCATCCGACGCAACAGGGGCTCAACCAGGGTCACCGACAGGTCGGGACGAGCCAGCGCTAGCGGAATTCCTGGCAGCCCAGCACCCGAACCCAGGTCGGCCACCGTGGCGCCTGGTGGAATGAACTCGCTCACCAGGGCGCTGTTGAGGATGTGCCGATCCCAGATGCGATCGACCTCCCGCGGACCCAAGAGCCCACGGACTACCCCTTCGTCGGCCAGCCACTGGGCATAACGCTCAACCAAGGGAAGCCGGTCACCAAAGATGGCTTCGACTTGCGCCGATGTTTCCCGTGAAACCATTAAGCAGGCAGGACGACGATGAAGCGATTCGGCTCCACGCCATCGGATTCTGACTTCAAGCCCGCGGCAGCGATTGCGTCGTGGACGACCTTGCGCTCAAAGGCGTTCATCGGCTCGAGCGAGAGGGCTTCCCCGCTGGCCTTGACCTTGTCGGCGGCCTCAGTTCCCAGGGCCGTGAGAACTTCGCGGCGCTGGGCACGGTAACCGGCCACATCCAGCATCAAGCGGGAGCGCTCGCCGGTCTCGCGCAGAACGGCCAAGCGGGTGAGTTCCTGCAGGGCGTTGAGGACCTCACCGTTATCGCCCACCAAGACATCCACGCCTTCGCCGGTCACGGCCACAACAGCTCGGTCGCCCTCGACGTCCATGTCGATAGCGCCATCATCACCAAGGTCAGCGATATCCAGCAGGCCTTCGATGTAGTCAGCGGCAATGTCGCCTTCTTCAACTAACAGCGACTTACGGTTCTTGGGTTCTGCCTGCTCGGTGACCTCAGCGTCAACGGCGTCAGTGGTCTCGACGGAATCACTCATGATTACTCCTCATTTTCTTTAGCCCCGATCCCGGGTGCTACGCACAGTAAAACGGACAAAAGGGATAAAACGACTATTGCTTCTTACGGGCACTCTTGGGTTTGCGCTTGGGTTGTTGCCGAACGACCTTGGGTTCTTCGATCTTCTCGACGGGTTCATTGCTGACTACTGGACCTCTACCTGTCACACGCTGAATCAATGAACCACCACGTGCAGCCTTAATAGCTTGGCGCTCGTTGTAGGCCGCTTCAGCTGGAGTTCCTGGTGTGGGGTTATTACGAATGACATAAAACTGTTGACCCATGGTCCACAAGTTGGTGGTTAACCAGTAGATCAAAACACCGATCGGAAAGTTAATACCAAAGAAAGCGAACATCAACGGGAAGACGTACAACAAAATCTTTTGTTGTTGCGCCATCGGGTTGTCCGTTGGCATGTTCTTCAACATCAATTGTCGTTGCGTGGTGAACGTGGTGAAGGTCATCAGCGCAATCAAAATGACGGTGACGATGCGAACGGACGTAGCCGAAACCCCTTGTGCGGCGTACTCGTTGGCATTAGCGAATGTGGCATAAAGCGGTGCACCAAAAACGCGAGCATTACGCGCAGACTCCAACAACTCAGGAGTTAAGACGCCGAGCGCTTGGCCGGTCGCAATCCCATTGAGGACACGGAAAAGGGCAAAGAAGATGGGCGACTGCGCGAGAATTGGCAAGCACGAAGCCAACGGGTTCGTACCCGTTTCCTTGTACAGCTTCATCATTTCTTGCGACTGCTTTTCGCGGTCGTCCTTGTACTTCTTTTGAATCTCTTTCATCTTCGGTTGCAAAATTTGCAACCCGCGCTGCGCCTTAATTTGGCGAACAAAAAGTGGGATCAAAATGATGCGGATCAAGATCACCAGGCCGACGATCGACAACGTCCATGACGCGCCACCATCGGCGGGAAGTCCTAGCGCAGTGAGTCCACTGTGAAACGCAACCAAGACAAAGGAAACGATCCACTCAAGCGGACCGAGAACGGTATTGATCAAATCCACGGGTCAAGCTCCCTGGGTCAAGGGATGGGCGCAAGCGGTGCTGCGCAGTTCGCGTCCTAAGGATGTCGCGCTGGACTTTTGATGGTGCGACCGGGTCACTGTCTCGAAGCTTGTTGTGTCACTGATCGTTCGGTTGCTCTGGTTCTGATCTTCGTCGGGGTCATACGGTGTCGGCGTGGAGGACCACTTTCCCTTTGGTGGGACCTGGTCAATTCCGCCAGGAGTCCAGGGGTGGCACCGCAATAACCGTCGAATGGCCAAATACAGGCCTATGACTGGTCCGTGGATCTCGAGAGCGCGCACCGCGTAGGCCGAGCAGGACGGATAGAACCGACAGGTCGGTGGGAAGGCTGGCGAGATCCATCGTTGATACAAGCGAATGGGAGCAATCAACACCTTGCTGAGCAATGTCATCATCTGCCAGCTTCCAACCGTTGTAAGAGTCGATCAAGGTCGTGACCTAACTCTGCACTGTTGGCTTGTGCAGCGCTCGGTAACACTCGGATCACCAGCAGGCTTCCTTGGGCGATGCGTTGCTGTGTTTCATGAATAAGGTGACGCAGCCGGCGCTGAACGCGATTGCGCACGACGGCATTTCCGACCTTTTTTGACACCACGTATCCCACAACAGGATCGGGAGAATCCCCTTGATTTATAAGGGTTTTGTGGTGCAACACCACATACTTGCCCGCTACTTTGACGCCTTGCTGAGCGGCTTGAAAATCACGGCGATGACGCATCCGTGATGTGGCCACCATTGAACTAGGCCGTGAGCTTCGAACGACCCTTGCCGCGGCGGTTCGCGATGATGGCGCGACCAGCGCGGGTACGCATGCGCAAACGGAATCCATGGGTCTTGGCGCGACGCCGGTTGTTCGGCTGAAACGTGCGCTTACTCACAATGGCTCCAAAGGGAAGTAGCGTGCTGAGAGCACGATTTACGAATGACCAGAATACGCGCCTGCCTTGGCTCCTGGTCAGTGGGGGCACCGTCTGGGCTGAACGTCACTGGTGCGCACCTTTCGACCACTTTCCCACGCACCCACCGGAGGGTGATCCCCCGTCAGTGAGGGGGTGGTGATCACCGTTTCCTGGCTTTTGGCTATCTTGTGGAAAACCTTGCCTTGACGTCCCACCTCGGGGTAGGTTTTCGCCTCTGCTGCACTTCCCTAGTACCAGCGATGTAGACCTCGCAAGCCCTCAAGGTCCTACTGCGTCCCGTTTTAGGGGAATCCCCAGCTCCGCATGCACAGCCTGTGGATAACTTTGTGGATGTACCTGTATCGCCCGATTTGACCGTTTGAGGAAAGTAGGACCAGTGACCGAGTCTGTTGATCAAAGCGTGGACCTGGACAACATCTGGTCGCAGGTCCTGACCAATGTTGCGGACGCGGATCTGCCTCGTCACCAGCATGCGTTTCTCGATCTGACCCACGCGATTGCCGTGGTCGGTGACACCGTTCTCCTGGCGGCACCGAACGAGTTGACCAAAGAAGTCCTCGAAACCAAATTGCGCGACGTTGTGGTGAACGCACTGTCCCAGGCCCTCGGCCACGAAATTCGACTTGCCGTCACCGTTGAAGCAGAGACCGAAACTCCGACCGATAACAGTGCACCAACTACCAATGGTGAGTCGACACACGACGCCGTTATTGACTTAGCGGCTGCTCGTCGTGATGCACCCACCCCCAGTGAGCTACCCACACAACGCGGTGCTGACACCTCGCGATTGAACCCGAAATACACCTTCGACACTTTTGTTATCGGCTCGTCAAATCGATTCGCCCACGCGGCCGCCATTGCTGTGGCTGAAGTCCCCGCCCAGGCCTACAACCCGCTATTTATCTATGGTGAATCAGGTTTGGGAAAGACTCACTTACTGCACGCCATTGGCCACTACACGCGAAACCTCAACCCTCGCGCACGTGTGCGTTATGTCAGTTCCGAGGAATTCACCAACGACTTCATTAACAGTATTCGTGACGACAAAGCCCAAGCTTTTCAAAAGCGCTATCGCGATATTGATGTGTTGTTGGTCGACGACGTGCAATTCCTGCAGGGCAAAGTCCAAACTCAGGAAGAGTTCTTCCATACCTTCAACACGTTGCATAACGCGAATAAGCAAATTGTTGTCACCAGTGACTTGCCGCCCAAGCAGCTCGAGCAGTTTGAAGAGCGCATGCGCTCACGCTTCGAGTGGGGCCTTATGACCGACGTTCAAGCACCTGACCTCGAGACGCGTATTGCGATTTTGCGAAAGAAGCAGGCGCAAGAAAAGTTGTCTGCTCCACCCGAGGTCCTGGAGTTCATCGCCTCCAAGGTGGCAACCAACATTCGAGAACTCGAAGGTGCACTGATCCGAGTCACGGCCTTCGCCAACCTCAACCGTCAGCCGGTCGATATGGCCCTAGCTGAGATCGTGTTGAAGGACTTGTTCCCGCATGGTGCCGGCCCCGAGATCACCTCGGCGACGATCATGGCCCAAACCGCTCAGTACTTCGGCCTGACCATTGACGACCTGTGCGGCGCATCTCGTTCTCGGGTTCTAGTTAATGCTCGTCAGATCGCCATGTACCTGTGTCGAGAATTGACTGACCTTTCACTTCCTAAGATTGGCCAGCAATTTGGTGGACGTGACCACACCACGGTGATGCACGCCGATCGAAAGATCCGGACCTTGATGGGTGAGCGCCGCAGCGTTTTTAACCAGGTGTCGGAATTGACCAACCGTATTAAGTCTCAAACTCAGCAATAACATCTGTTTCACCAGCCTCATACACAACCTGGGGATAAACGTGTGTATCTGGGGTGAAAGCTCCGGACAATCCCGTGGATAACATCGAAACCCGCACAAAACACGAAGGTTATCCACAAATAATCTAAGTTATCCACAGGAAAACCCGAAATACTTCCCCAGGTAAAAGTGTGGATTTCGTGCCTAATTCGAGGTTGTCCCCACTATCCCCATCACCTAGTACTACTACGACATTTATCTATCTACTCAATGTGTAATTCCAGAACATGTGGATTGAGCCCACATTGAGGTTCCATACACACCACTTCGACACATCCGGCATGATCACCACAGTCACTGTCTGCCACTTCCGGTGAGGTAGCGACATGTACCGCTGCGGTGCAAGGAAGGAACACACGTGAAATTCACGATCGATTCAAGTGCCTTAGCTGATGCTGTGGCCTGGGCTGCACGCAGTTTGCCAGCGCGCCCGACCGCTCCAGTTTTGGCTGGTCTACTTCTTGAAGCAACGCAAACATCTTTAACGTTGTCTGGATTTGATCTTGAAGTTTCTGCTCAAATTTCCTTAGATGCCGATGTCGAAGAACCAGGTCGCGTTTTGGTTTCCGGCCGCTTGTTAGCTGACATCACTCGTGCCTTGCCACACATACCAGTCACCATCGCCACTGATGGTCCACGCGTCAATGTTGAATGTGGCAGTTCACGATTTACGTTACTCACTCTTCCTGTCGAGGATTACCCATCACTTCCCGCAATGCCCACAGTGTCTGGTCTTATAGATGGGCCCACGTTTACTTCAGCGATTAGTCAGGTAGCCATTGCTGCTGGCCGCGATGAAACACTTCCCGCACTCACTGGCATCCGACTTGAAATTGAAGGCGACACACTAACTCTTGCGGCCACCGATAGGTACCGCTTAGCAGTGCGTGAAATCCCGTGGAAACCTGAACAATCCTCCATTTCGGCAACGGCATTAATCCTGGGCCGAACCCTGAACGAGACCGCTAAAGCCATGACATCGGCCACTGAAGTCGAGCTCGCGTTTAGTTCTCGAGACGGTGCTGTGGAATCACTGGTTGGTTTTTCCGGCGCTGGCCGCAGCACGACCACGCGACTCATTGATGGTGAATTCCCGAAGTACCGATCCCTATTTCCCGATGACTCGGCGACGTCGGCACAGATTGAAAAAGCATCATTTATTGACGCGGTAAAGCGTGTCTCATTGGTGGCTGAACGCAACACACCGATTCGGTTAGCTTTTTCCAGTGAAGGCCTCACTCTCGAGGCTGGCACTGGTGATGAAGCCCAAGCGAGTGAATCGGTTGATGCCCAGGTCACTGGTGAAGACATTTTGATCGCGTTCAACCCGCAATATTTGGTTGATGGATTGAATGCCGTTGTTGGTGATTACGTGTCGATGACCTTTGTGTCATCAAGTAAGCCGGCCGTGCTCACGGGAATGCTCACCGCTGATGCGAAACCGGACAGCAGCTACCGTTACCTCTTGATGCCCGTTCGTATGGCCGGATGATTTTTTCCCTGAGTTTTTTGGTGTGAGCCGTGTTTGTCCAGCGCCTTGAATTGGTGGATTACCGGTCGTACTCAACTGCCGTGGTGGCGTTAGAACCTGGAATCACCGTCTTTGTTGGGCTCAACGGCCAGGGAAAGACCAATTTGGTGGAGGCCCTGCGCTATGTGGGCAGCCTGTCTAGCCACCGAGTGGCTACCGACGCTCCGTTAGTGCGCGAAGGAGCTGACCGCGCCATTGTTCGCTGCACTGTGGTGGGTGAGGGCCGATCAATTGATGTTGATCTTGAAATCACCGCGTCGGGATCGAACCGAGCGCGACTTAACAACGCTCCAGTGACGCGCACTCGCGATGTGTTGGGAACACTGCGAACCGTTTTGTTTGCGCCCGAGGACTTAGCGCTGGTCAAGGGTGAACCTGGCGAGCGTCGCAAATTTCTTGATGAGTTACTCGCTGCGCGGTTGCCGCGGTTCGCAGGTATTCGCAGTGATTACGACCGCGTGTTAAAGCAACGCAATTCACTATTGAAATCAGCACGGTCATCGCGCCCGCAGGAAAATCTCGAGTCAACACTTGCTGTCTGGGATGAACAGTTGAGCGACTTCGGTTCACAGATCATTCAATCTCGCGTGGAACTCATCGATGAGTTGCGACCGTTGGTGTTGGCGGCTTACACCGACCTGGCACCGGAATCTGGTGAAACCTCCATCGAGTATCGAAGCTTCTTGGGCGATGATGTGGGCACGTCGCTAGAGACGATCAAAGCGGGTTTTCACGAGGCAATGGCCAATGCCCGTAAGAGCGAGTTAGAGCGGGGAATGTCCTTGGTGGGCCCGCACCGCGATGATGTCTTTTTGGGCCTTCGATCCTTACCAGCAAAGGGCTATGCCAGTCATGGCGAGTCCTGGTCGGTGGCCCTGGCCCTCCGGTTAGCCTCGTATGAAATTTTGCGCGATGACCTGCGTGGTGGCGGTGATCCGGTGCTGATTTTGGATGATGTTTTCGCCGAGCTCGATGTCCGACGTAGGGAACGTTTAGCCCATGCGGTGAGTTCAGCCGAACAGGTGTTAATTACAGCAGCGGTGGCGCAGGATGTACCTACGTTGTTAGTTGGCCAACGCTTTGAAGTCGTCCGCGGAAGTGTGAGTAAAGCATCGTGACTGAACCATCAAGTGACGCTTCAAGTGACGCAGCAAGCGATGCACTCGCACAAGCTCGTGCGCAAGCAACCAACCGACCGGTGCAACGTCGGTCAACGTGGTTGAACCGTCGTCGCAAAACAACCGATGATCAACGCTCAGGTCCAGGTCCCGATCAACGCGATCCACAACGCGTGGGCGATGTCGTTCAACAACTCAGTCAAGAACAACAATGGGTGACACCGTTGTCGATCGGCGCGATCGTGACACAGTGGCCAGCCATCGTTGGTGATGACGTTGCCGCGCATGTCACTCCGCAAGCTTTCCGCGCAGATGAGTTAGTCGTTCAAGCCGACTCGACGGCATGGGCCACCCAAATGCGCCTTCTCACGGCCACGGTTTTACGTCGGTTGGATGAGGAATTGGGTGTCGGTGTCGTGACCAAGGTCAAGGTGCTCGGTCCGCGCTCGCCGTCCTGGAAGCGCGGTCAACGTTCAGTTCCGGGCCGCGGGCCCCGAGACACCTACGGCTAAACGGTTTCAGAGGCCCGATATTGGCCCAATGTGGCCCATATCCACCCACAAGGGTTATCCACAGATTGGCGTGGGGGGACACAAGATCAGGGGTATCTCGCCGTAAAACGGCAATCAAGGCCCTCAGACCACTAATGGTCGGTCTGAACCACTAGGATGAAGGCACGGCGTTCACCCTTCCCCGGACCGCTGCTGTACCGCCAGATTTACCCCAACAGATTCACCGCTGAGCTGCGCACGATGTGTGCGTGGCAGGACTTCGCGCCGGGAGGCAAGACCCACGTGTCATACGACGCCAGTGCCATTCAAGTTCTCGAAGGACTCGATGCAGTCCGCAAGCGCCCCGGTATGTACATCGGATCGACCGGCGAGCGCGGTTTGCACCACTTGGTCTACGAAGTGGTCGACAACTCTGTTGACGAAGCGTTAGCCGGTCATTGCGATCGCATTGAAATTTCACTTCTCGCCGATGGCGGCGTTCGCGTTCGCGACAACGGCCGAGGCATTCCCGTTGACATCGTGGAAACAGAAGGACGCCCCGCGATTGAAGTCGTGCTCACCGTTCTTCACGCTGGTGGAAAGTTCGGTGGTGGCGGTTACGCCGTGTCGGGTGGATTGCACGGTGTGGGCGTTTCGGTTGTTAATGCTTTGTCAACCAACCTTGACGTTGAGGTACGGCGCAATGGCGCGCGCTACACGCAGTCCTACAAGTACGGCGCACCTGTTGAACCACTGAAGCAAAATGAAGCCACCGACGAGACCGGAACACAGGTCACCTTCTGGCCCGACGGCGAGATTTTTGAAACCACCGTTTATGACTTTGAAACGTTGGCCCGACGGTTCCAAGAGATGGCTTTCCTCAATAAGGGCTTGACTTTGGTGCTCACCGATGAGCGCGTGGGACAAGAAGATGAGCAAGGCGAAAGCCGGTCCACTACCTGGTGCTACGAGGGTGGACTTGTTGACTTCGTCAAGCACATCAATGCCGCCAAGGGCACCGCTCACCCCTCGATCTTGAGTTACGAAACTGAAGATCCGAAGAAGGTCATGAGCGTTGAAGTCGCGATGCAGTGGAACTCAGGATTTAGCGAATCGGTGTACACCTTCGCCAACACGATCAACACGCAAGAAGGTGGCACGCACGAAGAAGGTTTCCGGGCGGCGCTGACGTCGTTGGTCAACAAGTTCGGTCGTGACTGGAACTTGTTGAAGGAAAAGGACACCAACCTCACCGGTGATGATGTGCGCGAAGGGTTGACCGCCATCGTGAGCGTCAAACTCGGCGAGCCACAGTTCGAAGGTCAAACAAAAACTAAGCTCGGTAACACCGAAGCCAAGTCTTTTGTGCAAAAGGTGACCAACGAACGCTTGGGTGAATGGTTTGAGCAAAACCCCACCGAGGGACGCGAAATCGTCCGCAAGGCGGTGGCTGCATCCAGTGCGCGGATGGCCGCCCGCAAGGCCCGCGACCTGGCTCGAGGCCGTAAGGGACTGCTGGAGTCCGGCGGTTTGCCAGGCAAGCTCAGTGACTGCCAGTCCACTAACCCCGAAGAGTGCGAGCTCTACATCGTTGAGGGTGACAGCGCCGGCGGCTCGGCCAAGGGTGGTCGTGACTCACGATTCCAAGCCATCTTGCCCATTCGAGGCAAGATCTTGAACGTTGAAAAGTCGCGCATTGACCGGGTGTTGCAAAACAACGAAGTGCAAGCCTTGATCACGGCGTTGGGTACGGGTATCCACGACGACTTCGACATGGCGAAGCTGCGTTACAACAAGATCATCTTGATGGCTGACGCCGACGTTGACGGTCAACACATCCGCACGTTGTTGCTCACGCTCTTGTTCCGCTTTATGCGCCCGCTGATCCAAGAGGGCAACGTTTATCTGGCGCAACCACCCTTGTACAAAATGAAGTGGTCAGGCCGAGGTGACATTCAGTATGCCTACAGCGATCGCGAACGTGATTCCTTTATTGAAGCCGGCATCGCTAATGGCAAGAAGCTTCCCAAGGAAGACGGAATCCAGCGCTTCAAAGGTTTGGGTGAGATGCCAGCCAAGGAATTGTGGGACACCACGATGGATCCCGACCAACGCATCTTGCTGCAAGTCACTCTTGATGATGCAACACAAGCGGACGCACTTTTCTCCGTTTTGATA
>CALQPL010000018.1 GCA_943332445.1 Bifidobacterium breve | reverse complement strand
AGTATTGGCCAAGTACAACCAGTTTTCTCGGATCGCAAATCCCGTACCCGAAGCCAAACCCAAGATGGCACCATCGACAAACCAGAAGACCCGTTTGGAAATCGTCAGAAATGGCAGGACCAGCGCCTTAACGATTTCTTCTTGCAACGGGCCGCCATAGACAATGACTGCAGTGACGCCATAGGCCGCGGCAAAGCGATTGTTAAACGGAAGCACGATCCAGGTGGCGGCCATTCCCCACGCAACAGCGATAGCGACCAAGACTGCGGTTTGTTTGCCACCGCGTCCAATAAAGGCGACCCAAAAGAGCATGGCCAACGGAATGATCGTGGCGATCAGCGATCCGTTACCCAAAGTGGGCATGACTGGCCTGCCTAGTGATCGTGGTCAGCGACGTCCGAAGCACTCGGCGACTGTGGGGTCTGCGCGACTTCGGGCTCATCATCAACAATGTGAACGTGATCATCATCATGGTAATGCCCTTGTTGCAGTCGCAAGGGATCATCGGGATCTAATTCGGCCAACTCTTCTTCGCTGAGGTGGGTGTGCGTGAGTTCCTTGCCTTCGGCCTGACGAGCAGCGCGCATGTTGTTGTACGCCACCTTGGCTGCTTGCGGAACTCGACCCTTGAGTCCTTGTCGTTGAGTGAACGTCAGCTTGTCCGAATCAAACAAGGCATCGCCGGTCGGTGGTGTTGTACCTGCCAAACCAAGACGCGAAATGAGCCGCTGCACACCTTCGGCCTGACAGGCCGGGCACTTCGGGTCCGGTGCATCGCGCTGGAGCTGCAGGAACTCAAACTCATTGGAGCACGTGTTACATCGGTATTCGTAAATAGGCATGTCAGTGACTTACTGCTGTGCGGGTGTGTTCGATGTCTTGCTCCACTTGAGCGATCAACGCATCAGCGGAATCAAAGGTCACCATGTCGCGCAGGCGCTGAATGAACTCAACACCCACGTTCTTGCCATACAAATCGAGATCACTCTGATCCAAGCAGTGGGCTTCGATTCGACGCTCTGTTCCCGCGAACGTGGTGTTCGCGCCCACCGAAATTGCGGCCACGAAACCTTCTCCCGTAGCGCCTTCATCGTCAAGAATGCTCAAACGGCCTGCATAGACACCATCTGAGGGTGTGGCCATGCCGGCTGGGACTTGAACATTGGCGGTATGGAAACCAAGGTCGCCACCGCGTTGATCGCCAGTGACGACTTCGCCATCGACTCGATGCGGTCGCCCCAAGATTGCAGCAGCTGAGCTGACATCACCATCCACCAAGGCTTTGCGCACCGCCGTTGATGACCAGCGCACGCGACCATCCCCCACTAGACCGACACCTTCGACACCGAAATCAAACGTTTCACCAAGGTCAGTCAAAAGGGCAACATCGCCTGCAGCCTGGTGACCAAAACGGAAGTCTGATCCGACGACCACTTCGGAGGCATGCAAACCGTTGATGATGATTTCTTCAACGAACTGTTCAGGAGAAAACTGCGAGAGCTCGTGAGTGAACGGCAAAACGACCACGTGATCGATTCCCACTTCTTGCAATAACTCGGCACGGCGATCAATGCTGGTCAGCAATGCCGGTGCGAGTTCAGGGCGCAAGAGAACTAATGGGTGCGGATCAAAAGTAATCGCAACAGCCGGAACGCCCAGTGCTTTGGCTCTGCGCACCACTTGGGCCACGATGACCTGGTGTCCGCGATGCACCCCGTCAAAAACGCCGACCGTGACGACACTGCGGCGGCGCGGGGTTGAGCCCACATCGGCCGCTACGGCATCGAGTCCGCGCCACATCGTCATGGCAGAAGTCTCCCACGCGTGACTTCAGCAAGCGCGCGATGCATCAGGCAAACACCACCAGCGACCGCAATTTGTCATCACGCAATTGGAACAGCCCCAACGAACGCCCTTGGCACATCAAGGCGCACACCTGGTCCGTTCCGGTCCACCCACCCGCGGTGGCAGCGGCCTGGGACAGCGGGATTCCGTGCAGAACTAAGTCCGAGGTGGCTTCATCAACCTCGATCAAGGGAAAGCTCGCGGTGACTGCATCATCGAGAGACACCAAGAACGCATTCACCCCTTGATCACTATCGGCCTCAGGCAACGTCACCGCTGACTCGACGCTGAAGGGGCCAACCCGAGTACGTCGCAAGGCCGTTAAGTGCCCGCCCACACCCAAGGCCTCGCCTAAGTCGCGAGCCAGAGCGCGAACGTATGTGCCTGTACTGCAGGACACCTCTACTTCCAGATCAACCACACCAGGCTGACTGCGATCGGTGTTGATGACGTCAAAGCGAGACACGGTTACTGGGCGAGCCTTGAGTTCGACTTCCTCACCAGCGCGCACTCGCGCATACGAGCGCTTGCCATCGACCTTGATCGCACTGATTTGGGTGGGCACTTGCAAAATCTCACCCGAGAGTTTGGCGATTTCTCGTTCGATCGCCTCATCCGTGACAGCAGTGGCGTCGCGCTCTTCCATGATGTCGCCTTCGGCGTCATCGGTGACCGTGGATTGACCTAGGCGGATCGTCGCGGTGTAGTCCTTATTGGTCAATGCCAAGTGACCCAACAATCGTGTGGCCCGGCCAAGCCCCAGAATCAATACTCCGGTGGCCATCGGGTCCAAGGTTCCGGCATGACCGACTCGACGCGTCTTGGCGACCTTGCGCAACCGACGCACGGCATCGTGTGAGGTGATCCCAGCCGGTTTATCAATGATGACTAGGCCGTGTGGTCCGGGCATGGGACCGCTGGATGCATCAACGGATGAAGTCATCGGCGCAGATTAGCCCTGCAGGTGCGGAGCGACTGCCAGCGCAGCGCGAATGTTGGCCATCGCGGTGTCGAGGTCACACGTGGCGGTGTATCCAGCGGCGTACCGGTGTCCCCCACCACCCAAAGCGATGTTGACCTGGGCCACGTCAATGTGTCCGCGCGATCGCATCGAGACGCGATACGTGCCGTCTTCGTGCTCTTTCAAGACCACAGCGACTTCGGCTTCCTGAGCAACCCGCACTGCATCAATCACTGATTCGACTGAGTCAATTCCAATGCCTGCGGTGACACGATCGCTGACGGGAACTGTCGTCCACACCATTCCCAAACCACCAACGGCATCGGTTTCCAACACCGCACGATCCAAAGCAGCTCCCATAACGCGAACAAAACCAAAGGGTGCGGTGTCGTAGAGCTGGCGAGCAATCGCATCGTGCTTAATTCCCGTGGCCATCAAGCGAGCCGCCACCTCGTGCACGTGAGGTGTTGTCGCCGCATAGCGAAACGATCCAGTGTCGGTAATCAGGCCGGTGTAAATGCACGTGGCCATGGCCTGATCAAGGCGCACACCTAGTCGGTCAATTAACTTCAGGGCCATCACGGCAGTGGCAGGACTGTCGGGTTCGACGACGTGATGAGTGCCAAAGCCGGTGTAGGACGCGTGGTGATCAACGACGACCAAGGCTTCTGCCTTCTCGGCACGTTCTTGATGAAGGCCCAAGCGACCTGCACTACTGGCGTCGAAGGTAAACACCACCGGGGTGTGTTCGGGAACATCGGCAGGAGCAACCAACAACTCTTGGCCGGGAAGGAACTGCAAAATGCGAGGGACCACAAAGGGGTCATCGCCAAAGGAGACCATTGGGGTGTTTCCCAATTCCCGCAGCGCTAAACCAACAGCCAGAGCTGAACCGAGTGCATCACCATCGGGACTGACATGGGCAAGCAACAACGGACTTGGCGTTGAACGAGCAAGTTCAACGACCTCAGTCCAATCAGCTTCTGTTGCTCGCTGATCCCAGGAGGCGGTCACGACGAAGTGTCGTCCTCAGCAGGCTCTTCATCGTGGCGGTACGGGTCGGCTTCGCCGGCAAAGGAAGCGCCTTCAGCAACAGCGTGAACCTGTGCATCGGCAGCCTTAGCTTGACGCAACAACTCGTCGATGGCATCTGCTGTCTCGGGAACTGCATCGAGAACGAAGGCCAGAGTTGGGGTGAAGCGAACACCGGTTTGCTTGCCGACTTCGGTTCGCAAGACTCCTTTGGCGCTTTCCAGCGCTGCGGCGGACTCGGTGTGAGCCTCTTCGTCACCTAGAACGGTGTAGAAGATGGTGGCTTCATGCAGGTCTCCGGTAACGCGAACGTCGGTGACGGTGACAAAACCCAAACGCGGATCCTTGATCCGACGCTCAAGGGTTTCGGCCACAACGACCTTGATGCGGTCTGCCAACTTGAGTGCTCGTGCTTGATCAGCCATTACGCCCTCGCCTTCTCACGCATTTCGTAGGTCTCAATGACGTCATCTGTCTTGACGTCGTTGAACGATCCCAATCCGATACCGCACTCAAAGCCGTCGCGGACTTCTGTTGCATCGTCCTTGAAGCGGCGGAGTGAATCGATCGAAAGGTTCTCGGCTACGACAGCGCCATCGCGAATCAAGCGAGCCTTGCTGTTGCGACGAATCAGGCCCGAGCGCACCAAGCAACCAGCGATGTTGCCGGCCTTGCTGGAGCGGTAGACCTCGCGCACTTCGGCGGTGCCCAACTGCACTTCTTCGTACTCTGGCTTGAGCAAGCCCTTGAGTGCAGATTCGACTTCGTCGATGGCTTGGTAGATGACCGTGTAGTAACGAATGTCGATGCCTTCACGATCGGCCAATTCGCGCGTCTTGCCTTCTGGTCGCACGTTGAATCCGATGATGACCGCATCTGAAGCGGCCGCGAGCATGACGTTGGTTTCGGTAATGGCACCGACGCCGCGGTCAATGATGCGCAAGGAGACTTCGTCGCCCACATCGATCTTGAGCAAGGCGTCTTCGAGGGCTTCAACCGAACCGGACACGTCACCCTTGAGGATGAGCTTGAGTTCTTGTGCCTCGCCCTGTTCCATCTGCTTGAGGAAGTCTTCGAGGGTGCGACGACCGCGCGACTGAGCCAGTTGAGCATTGCGCTCACGGGCTTGACGACGCTCAGCGATCTGACGAGCGATGCGGTCTTCTTCCACGACCAAGAACGAGTCGCCAGCACCAGGAACTGAGGTCAGACCCAGCACCTGCACCGGACGCGATGGCGTGGCTTCGTCCACCAAGACACCGTGCTCGTCCATCATCGCGCGCACGCGACCGAACGCATCACCAGCAACGATGGAGTCACCATTGCGCAAGGTTCCGCGCTGGATCAACACTGTCGCGACAGGACCTCGACCGCGGTCCAGGTGAGCTTCAATGGCCACACCTTGGGCGTCCTGGTTCGGGTTAGCGCGCAGGTCAAGGGCTGCATCAGCAGTCAACAGCACTGCCTCAAGCAATTCATCAATGCCCAAACCTTGCTTGGCCGAGACGTCAATGAACATCGTCGTGCCGCCGTATTCCTCGGCAACCAATCCATATTCGGTCAACTGGCCACGGACCTTGGCTGGGTCAGCGCCTTCCTTATCGATCTTGTTCACCGCAACCACGATCGGCACTTCAGCAGCCAACGCGTGGTTGAGCGCTTCAACGGTTTGTGGCTTTACGCCGTCATCGGCTGCGACCACCAGGACCGCGATGTCGGTGACCTTGGCACCACGAGCACGCATAGCCGTGAAGGCTTCGTGACCTGGAGTGTCAATGAACGTGATCGCGCGCGCACCGTGATGGATCTGGTAGGCACCAATGTGCTGGGTGATGCCACCGGCTTCGCCTTCAATGACGTCGGTGTTACGAATCGCATCAAGCAAGCGCGTCTTACCGTGGTCAACGTGACCCATGACGGTGACAACAGGCGGACGAGCGAACAAGTCGCCCTCATCGCCTTCGTCTTCACCAAATTCAAGGTCAAAGGACTCGAGCAATTCGCGGTCTTCGTCTTCAGGAGAGACGACAACAACGTCGAAGTTGAGTTCAGCACCCAACAACATCAAGGTTTCGTCATTAACCGACTGCGTTGCCGTAATGATTTCGCCCAAGTTGAACAAAATCTGCACCAAGGACGCAGGGTTGCCATTGATCTTCTCGGCAAAGTCAGTCAGCGATGCGCCACGGGTCATGCGGATCGTTTCGCCAGAACCACGAGGGGCAATCACGCCACCAATAGATGGCGCCTGCAGATCGTCGAACTCTTGACGCCTCTGCTTCTTGGACTTGCGACCCTTAGTGGGACGACCACCGGGACGACCGAATGCACCAGCAGTTGTACCGCGCGCGTTTCCACCACGCGGTCCTCCACGGCCTCCGCCGCCACCGCCGCCGCCAGGACGACCAGCAAATCCGCCGCCGCCAGGAGCGCCAGCTCCGCCGCCGCCGGGTCCACCGCGACCAGCAGGTGCACCACCGCGACCACCAGCAGGTGCGCCACGACCGGCGAAACCGCCACCGGGTGCTCCACCAGGAGCGCCGCTGGGACGAGAAGAAGGACGAGGAGGCATTGATGTTGGTGATGCGCCAGTGCGAGCAGCAGGTGGTCGCGGTGCCGGAGCATCACGCGAAGTAAAGGGGTTGTTGCCAGGACGCGGACCAGCTGGTCGCGGACGTGGCGGCATGCTCGAGGGACGAGGTGCATCGCTGGGAGCAGAGGTAGCCAACTCTGGGGGCAAGGACGTGATGCCCATGGCTGCGGCAGCGGCTGTGGCTACTGCGATTTCGTCAGCTGTCGGGCCTTCGGGCTCAGCGGCCTTTTTGGCTGCAGCCTTTTTGGCAGGGGCCTTCTTCGCAGGGGCAGCTGGTGCAGCTTTCGCGCTCGCAGCTTCCGCCGGAAAGGCTTCTTTAACTTTTTTGATGACAGGCGCTTCAATGGTTGAAGACGCTGAACGGACAAACTCGCCCATATCTTGCAGTTTGGCAACGAGAACCTTGCTCTCAATGCCTAACTCTTTGGCTAGTTCATAGACCCGGACCTTGGCCACTGCTCTCCTACTCCTTAGTCCGAGCCCGGTCAGGGGCACGAACCGTCGTTACGGGTACGTACTCATCGCTGCGTGTTCATCGATTGCTCATCGCTTCTCGACTCGTTTCCGATAAGGCAACAGGTGTTGCGCTCTTCCCTGACAACCCCTTAAGCAGGGGGTAGTGCTGTAACAAACTGTTCCACGGCCGTGATGTCGAACGGGCCAGGTCGTCGAAAAGCGCGGTTGAAGCCGCGCCGTTGGATGGCCTGGTCCAGACAAGTGGGATGAATCCATCCCCCTCGGCCGGGGTTGTGCCCTGCGGGATCTGGGATGACCCGATCCATTGAATCGGTGGTTCCAGAGACCACGAGCCGCAACAACGTGTTGCGATCTGAGCGTTCTCGACAGCCTAAGCAGGTGCGCACGGGCTGGGGACGGGAGCGTTCGGACACGCCTGACTCTAGCGTGCCAAGGCTGAGCCAGTGTCAGCGCGCGCCCATTTCCGCACGCTCGTGGCTAGTCTCTGGGCGAATCTGGGGCTATCGGAAAGGCTCTACGAGTCTTTCTGGCCCGACTCGCTCCGATAGGGAAATGCGATCGGTGGCCTCGCAGTTAGTCGCGCGTGGTCATTTCCACGACTGTTTGCAGAACCGCATCCTCCGACAAGCCGACAGCTTGCAACGGCTTGAGTTCAGGTTGGTGCTGTTCATGAAGCAATCCCAGCACCAAGTGTTCAGAACCAATGTAGTAACTACGCGTCTTGTAGGCAGCCTTCATTGCACGGTAGAACACCTCAACGGCACCTGGCGAGAACGCCATCTTCTCGGACGCCTCCTCGTCACCAACCGACACTTCGCCAGAAACTATCGTCTCAAGAATTCTTGAACGAAGGTCCGCTTGATTGAGTTCGTACCGATCAAAGATGGCTGTTGACACTTCAGCATTGGCGTCAATCAACGCCAACACAATGAATGCGGAGCCGACTTCTTTCTGGGAATGCTCTTTGGCGATTTCCTCAGCACGACTGACTATGGATCGCGCCGAGTCCGTGTAGAGCTCCATCGCCAGCCCGTCAAGGGGGGAAGTCTCCGGCGGTGGGTTGAGAGATGCAACCCACGATTGGAATCGCGTTCGAAGTCGTTGCAACATGATGATCCCCCGTTATTCGTTGCTTCCTAAGACTGCTGAACCTAGGTCGTCACACCGACAATCGCCAACTACTGCAGGGCGTCAGGTACTGCGCGGGTGCCGATGGACTGATCGGGCGCCATGTCCGAGCGGATGTCAATGCGCCAGCCGGTCAGACGGGCAGCCAGGCGCGCGTTTTGTCCCTCTTTGCCAATGGCCAGCGAGAGTTGGTAGTCCGGCACGATCACACGAGCAGCCCGGGCGAGTTCGTCGATCACTTCGACGCTAGAGACCTTGGCCGGTGAGAGTGCGTGCTTGACGAAATCAGCTGGGTCTTCGGACCAATCAACGATGTCGATCTTCTCGCCGTGCAATTCGTGCATGATGTTGCGCACGCGCTGACCCAGCGGTCCGATGCACGAACCCTTGGCATTGATGCCCTCGCGCTTGGCGTGGACTGCAACCTTGGTGCGGTGACCGGCTTCGCGGGCCATCGCGACCAGTTCTACGGATCCATCAGCGATCTCGGGGATTTCCAACGCGAAGAGTTTGCGCACTAAGCCTGGGTGCGTGCGCGACAAGGTGATCTGCGGGCCGCGTTGTCCCTTGCGCACGCCAACAACGAAACACTTAATACGCTCACCGTGGACGTACTTTTCGCCGGGGACTTGTTCGGCCGGCGGGAGCAACCCTTCAAGGCCGCCGAGGTCGATCATCACATCGCGCGCGTCACGCCCCTGCTGGATCACCCCAGAGACCACATCGCCTTCGCGACCTGTCCATTCGCCAAAAGATCGCTCATCGTCAACATCGCGCAGGCGCTGCATGATGACCTGGCGGGCCGTGGCGGCGGCAATACGGCCAAAACCTTCAGGTGTGTCCTCAAATTCAGGGGCGAGTTCGCCTTCTTCTGTGCTTTCGCCACGCACCCAGACCGAAACATGACCCGTCTTTTGATCAATCTCGACGCGAGCATGCGCATACGAGCCCTCGGTGTGGTGATAAGCCGTCAGCAGCGCAGCCTGCAAAGCCGAAACCACGACTTCAAAGGGGATTTCTTTTTCTGTAACCAGTGCGCGCAGCGCGCTCATGTCGATATCCATGTCACTGCCCTTCTTCGTTGTCGTCAAACTCATCGATTTCGTCGCTGAGTTCGTCGTTGATGCGTGACCGGTTGAATTCAATTTGCACTACTGCTTTTTCCACATCGGCAAAGGCGATGTCCACACTGGTGGCATCGTCGTCGTTTACCAAAGTCGCAGATGTTTCGTTCGTTGATGCCACTCGACCTGTGATGGACTCACCATCGGTCAAGGTGACTTTGACCAGGCGACTAGCCGCCCGACGCCAGTGACGCTCGAGAGTCAGGGGTCGATCCACGCCAGGCGAGGTGACTTCCAAGACGTAGGGGGTCTCGCCCATGGCATCGGCGTCATCGAGGGCACGAGACACCTCGCTGCTGATCCGCGCCACATCGTCGAGGTCAACGCCCAGATCGCTGTCAATCACGATCTTGACCAGTCGGCGACGGCCTGCAGCCATGACGGAAAGCGCCTCAAGGTCATATCCCTGGTCTTGGACCACGGGTTCAACAACGGCCCACACTCTGTCCTCGGATGCGGTCATCAAAGCTCTCCTGACAGGGGGTCCAGTTGTGGTCAAACAGTTGTAAATCTGTGGTGCTCTCGTGCGCAATACAGTCAGAGCGTACGCCCTGCCACTAACCTGACGCTACTGCCTTGCTCCCCCACCTGCACATGCGAGAGGACTACCCATGCGCCCCATCTCACGCCGAGGCGTGCTTTCGGGGCTGGGTTTGGGTGTGGCTTTGGGTGTCAGCGGACTGTCGATCAGTGCTTGCAGCAGTAACGACAACGCCCTCGATCCCCGCGTAGACGAAGCGGGAGTTAATCAAGTTTTTGTTGCTGAAGCAGCCTTACTTGCCGGGGCGCAATCCTTGAGCAACGCTCGCGAAGCAGTGGTGATTCATCAAGCTCACCTTGATGCACTCCTGGCAGCCGGAGCAACGACCGAAGTCGTAGAGCCCGCCCCCATCACTTCATTGACGAAACTTGCCAATGCCCAACGCAAGCAAGCGGCACTGTGTGCCCGGGTAGCGATCGGAGCTTCACCGCGCATTGCGCGACGACTGGCCTCCATCGCGGCGTCGAATGCTTCTCTGGCCAGTGTTGAGGTGGCTTCATGAGTGTGATTGATCGCCT
>CALQPL010000017.1 GCA_943332445.1 Bifidobacterium breve | reverse complement strand
TTCACAAAGATCGGTAATTGCAAAGCAAATTCCAAGCGAGCAAGAACACGCTGTGCGCCTAAGCGCCACTCACCATCGTGAACGACCTCATAGGGTCCGATAGGAATTCCGTGGTTGCCCAACATCAGCTTCATCGCGGCCTTGTCCATGGACACCGCCGATGACAACACACCCGAACCTACGTAGCCAATGTTTGCTGACTCCAACAAACCTTGAACGGAACCGTCTTCACCCCATGGGCCGTGGAGGAGGGGAAACACCACATCAACAACACCATGATCGACGATGCTGTCTGTGCCAACGCCGATCAGGCGTGCACCGTCACTTCCCGGGACGATCGCGACTGGTTCACCTGTTGTTACCGTCGGCAACTTCTCCTCTGACCCGCTGATGTCATCGGGGTTCGCTGACGTGAGCAACCATCGACCATCCGGCGTAATGCCGACTGCCACGACGTCCCAGTGGCTGTGGTCAATGGCCGCTAAGACAGCAGCAGCCGAAACACAGGAAATGGAGTGCTCGCTACTTCGACCGCCGTAAAGCAAGACCACGCGAGGGCGGGCTCGAGGGGCTGCTGGGTCCGCCGGAGGCGAACTAGGTGAGGTGGACATCGCTGTGACCCTATCGGCGCAATACTTAGGGACATGAGCAACGACCCCAGCGTGCCCCCAACAAGTCCTGACAGCGAGTGGAAAATCAGCACTCGCGCCGTCAGCCACGGCCGCCCGGCCCCAGACCCTGGGGCGCCGGTCAACGAATCGATCACGCTGAGCTCCACCTTCCATGCCGGCGGGCCTCTGGACTACGGCCGAGTCGGCACTCCCACGTGGACCGCTCTTGAGAGCACCTTGGCTGACTTAGAGTCAACGCAATCAGCGTTGTGCTTTCCCTCTGGAGTCGCAGCGATTAGCGCGGTACTGGATCTAGTCCCCGTTGGCGGCGTCGTTGTCGCACCCGCTCATCCCTATTCCGGAACACGAGGGTTGCTGAACGAACGCCAGAGCGCCGGGCGCTTTACGGTTCGCGAATACCAACCATCACCAACTGCCGATATTTCCGCCGAACTTCAAGGCGCGGATTTGCTGTGGATCGAAACTCCCAGCAATCCGCTGCTGGAGATCAGTGACATTGCTGGTTTGAGTCAGCAGGCACATGCTGCCGGTGCACTGGTCGCCATTGATGCCACCTTCATCACCCCGTACATCGCTCAGCCCATCAACTTTGGTGTGGACCTCGTTGTGCATTCGGTGACCAAATTCTTGGCAGGGCATTCCGACGTGATCATGGGAAGCGTGGCAACAAATAGCGACGAACTCGCCACGAGGTTGCACACCATTCGCACCCTAGGAGGTGCCATTGTGGGGCCCTTTGAGGCTTTTCTGGCTCTTCGGGGGATCCGCACCCTTGGCGTGCGGATGGATCGCTCTATCGCCAATGCCCAGACCATTGCTGAACGACTGCTCACCCTGCCGGTGGTTGAGAAGGTGCGCTACCCCGGGCTATCGAGCCATCCCGGACACGATCTGGCCATGGCCACCACAGGCGCGGGAGCGGTGGTCTGTTTTGAAGTGCACAGTGCTGATCAAGCAGAAGCCATCGCCGAGTCAACGCGACTGTGGACCCATGCCACAAGCTTGGGAGGTGTTGAGTCGCTGATTGAGAGGCGCGCTCGCTGGCCCTTTGAACATCCTGATGTTCCAAGCAACCTGATTCGGTTGTCCGTGGGCATCGAAGATGTTGATGACTTATGGAACGATCTTTACCAGGCGATTAGCGCGCATTCTTAAACTGAGTTTTCTGACTTGGTTCCACGCGACATGAGCTCAATGATTTGGCTTCGCGGCGCAGCGCCTTCGTGAATGACGCGCTCAACACTTTCGGTAATGGGCATTGCGACACCGTAGGTGCGAGCCAAGTCCAAGATCGATTTCGAGGACGCCACACCTTCGGCTGTTTGCTTGGTGGCTTCGACCGCTTCGGCAACGGTGAGTTCGCGTCCCAGCAACTCACCAAAAGATCGGTTGCGTGACAGCGGAGACATACAAGTAGCCACGAGGTCCCCGACACCGGCTAGTCCGCTGAAGGTCAAGGGGTCGGCCCCCAGGCTGACCCCTAAGCGCACGATTTCGGCCAATCCTCGCGTAATCAAGGAAGCAATGGCGTTATCGCCGAGCCCCATTCCCCCCGCCATACCCACTGCCAGTGCAATCACGTTCTTCGTTGCGCCACCGAGTTCGACTCCCAGCACATCGGTATTGGTGTACGGGCGGAAGTAGGCCGTTGACATGGCCTGCTGAACTGCCGCCGCGTATTGCGGATCGGAAAAGGCAACCACGCATGCTGCGGGCTGGCGCTGCATGATTTCGCGGGCCAAGTTCGGGCCACTCAAAACGCCAATGCGGTTGGGGTCAATTCCCGTGACCTCATGGACAACCTCTGTCATGCGCAAGGACGTTCCTAGTTCCAAGCCCTTGATCAAACTCAAAACAATCGCGGTGGGCGGGATGTGCTCGCGCCATTCCACAAGACGACTGCGCAAGACTTGGGCCGGAATAGCCAAGACGACGATGTCAGCGCCACGCAGAACTGTCGCGACATTGGTCGACGCCCACACGGACGTTGGCAGCTTCAAACCAGGATGAAATGCGGGGTTGACGTGCTCGTTGGTTATGGATTCGACGATGAACTCATCGCGTCCCCAAATCACCACATCGTTGCCTGCATCGGCTGCGATCTGGGCAAAAGCTGTACCCCAAGAGCCGGCGCCAAGAACGGCTAAACGTGCCATGCGCTACCTCCCAGGAATCCCGATCGTTGAAGGTATGACCGTACCGCCTCACGCCCACGAACCGGCCGGACAGGGCTGACGCGCCACAGATCCGCCAGTGGCAAGATCACCCCATGGCCTCGTGGTGTGCAGTAGTGCCGGTGAAGCGACTTGATCGGGCAAAATCACGTCTCCATCTGAGTGAAACTGGACTCTCGGATTCGCGTCGCCCTGACCTCGCCTTGGCTTTTGCTTGCGACACGGTCAGCGCCGCATTGGCAAGTTGCGATCACGTAGTCGTGATCACTGACGACACTCGTGCAGGTCAGGTGCTGACCGATTTGGGAGCCGTGGTCATTGCTGACGTACCGGATGCTGGAATCAATCCAGCGCTCGCGCACGGTTTTGCTTTTGTGCAATCACACTGGCCAGGTAGTGGAACCGCAGCCATCTCGGCCGATCTGGCTTGCCTACAAGCCGATGATCTCCGACATGCGTGTGCCGCTGCTGATGCCTTCGCCGCGCCTTGTTTTGTCAGCGATAGTGCGGGGACTGGCACCACCGCTTTTTTTAGTCCAGCCGGCACCGCGTTTGAGCCGGCCTTCGGTCACCGGTCTCGAGCGCAGCACCGGGCCGCAGGGGTTCAGGAACTAGCCGGACCCCGCTTGACCACCCTGCATCGCGACATCGACACCGCTGCCGACCTGTGGGATGCCCAGCGCATCGGCCTTGGCCGGCATTCCCTCGCGGTTATTTCCCCTTCCACACAGCAGTGAGGGGCTGAGCCAAGCGGCCCAACCCCTCACCGGAAAAAGCGGGAAAACTACTTCTTCTTTGCGGTCTTCTTAGCAGCAGCCTTCTTCGGTGCGGTCTTCTTGGCAGCAGCCTTCTTCGGTGCGGCCTTCGTTGCAGCGGCCTTCTTCGGTGCAGCAAGCTTCTTTTCACCACTGACGATCTTCTTGAAGTCAGCGCCGGCCTTGAACACAGGAACAGTCGTCTTCTTCACCTGGACGATGGCACCGGTCTGCGGGTTGCGTGCGGTGCGGGCCGCACGGGCGCGGGCCTCAAACTTGCCAAAGCCGGTGATGACGACGGGGTCACCCTTGGCCAAACTACGGTGGACGATGTCAATGAATGCTTCGAGCGCATCGCCGGCAGCAGACTTGCTGGTTCCGGTCTTTGATGCGAGCTCCTCGATCAGCTCAGCCTTGTTCACGTTTTCCCCTTACAAAGGTTTTTTCGGGTGGATTCCCGTTCGCACAACCTAAGGGCAATCCCGCATTTCCTCAACAGCGACTCGCCGCAAACCCTTATTCCATAAAGGGAATCTCATCACCTTTCCCAGGTGCCCTACTGCGGCTTTCGAGCGGTCGCCACGATGCGCACATACTCCACGTCGTAATTGGCCGGACCTGGACTCGCCTCTACAGATTCGATCACCGCGTCACCAGCAGCCTGAATGAATTCATCGTGACGAGCATCATCAATATCTGGCATGTAGGCGAACAACACTTGACTGGTGAGTAAACCTCGCAATGCAGCGGCATCTTTCATTGGCCTGGCTTGCGTCACCAGCTGTACGTCAACGTCAACAAAACCAGCATCAGCAAGTAGCCCAGAATAGGTCGCCACATCGGGGAAAAACCACCGTGGTGGTCCCCCACCAAACTCCAGAGCCAATGGATCCAGTGTCTTTCGCAATCCATCAACTTGGCCGCGACCACCAAACTCCACGCACCACTGCCCGCCTGGCTCTAACAGGTCATGCGCTGCCTGCAACACCGACGGATGGTCGACTTCGGGGACCCAATGCAAGCAAGCGGTCGACACCATCGCTGCGAACGGTCCTAGGGCAGCCAAGGTCCCCAGGTCCTGGGCCGGCGTGACCTGAAAACTCAGCCGGGAATGGCCCTCATGGTTGGCCTGAGCGGTCGCCACCATGGATGCATCGGCATCCACCCCAAGAACACTGCCCGCGGGAACGCGGTCGACGAGGCCGGCGGTGAAGTTGCCGACGCCACAGCCGATATCAAGAATGCGACCATGGGGCGCCAGCGGCTCAAGCCGTTCTAGGAGCACATGGTCAAAAGCTCGATGATGAGCCGTGTGATCGGCGTAGTGCTCGCCGTTCCATTCCACCTAGCGAGTCGGTGTCGTCGGAAGCCAGGAGGGACGCTTGGCTTCAAAAGCCGTGATGTCTGCTTCGTGACGCAGCGTGATGCCGATGTCATCGAGGCCTTCCATCAAGCGCCAGCGAACGTAGTCGTCAACCTCAAAGGCGGCGGTGCGATCCAGCCAACGCACTTCACGCTTTTCCAAGTCCACGACAACACTCAATGTGGGATCGGCATCTATCGCGGCCCACAAGGCTTCGACATCGGCCTGATCAATGACGGCCGTCAACAATCCCACCTTGCCAGAGTTGCCGCGGAAGATGTCAGCAAATCTCGACGACAAGACGACCTTGAATCCATAGTCCTGCAAAGCCCACACCGCGTGCTCGCGCGATGAGCCGGTGCCAAAGTCAGGTCCAGCCACCAGGATCGGTGAACCGGCATATTGCGGCTGATTCAGGACAAAATCAGGATCCGTACGCCAGCCCGCAAACAAGGCATCTTCATACCCATGGCGAGAAATACGCTTGAGGTATTCGCCCGGGATGATCTGATCAGTATCGACATTGCTCATACGCAACGGAGTCGCGATTCCAGTGAGCACCGTGAATTTTTCCATGGTCAACTCCTTTAGACAGTCGGCAAGTCGGCGGGTGCGGAAAGGTGGCCAGTGATCGCCGTAGCGGCCGCAACGGCTGGTGAGACCAAGTGCGTGCGGGCACCCGGACCTTGACGGCCTTCGAAGTTGCGGTTCGACGTTGACGCACTGCGCAAACCAGAATCTAAAAAGTCTGGGTTCATCCCCATGCACATGGAGCATCCGGCATGACGCCACTGCGCACCAGCTTCAGTGAAGATTTTGTCCAGGCCTTCGGCTTCGGCTTCAAGGCGCACGCGAACGGAACCTGGAACCACCAACATCTTCACCGAGTCAGCGACCTTGCGACCCTTGAGAACTTCAGCAACGGCACGAAGGTCTTCGATCCGACCGTTAGTGCACGAGCCGATGAACACTGCATCGACTTCAATGTCGCGCAATGGTGTGCCCGGTGTGAGGTCCATGTATTCCAACGCACGCTCAGCAGCTGCGCGGTCCGATGGATCAGTGAAGTCATCCACACTGGGAACGTTGGCTGAGAGCGGCAGACCTTGACCAGGGTTAGTTCCCCAGGTCACAAACGGTGACAACGTTGAAGCGTCAATCACAACAGCCTTGTCGAACACGGCGTCATCGTCAGTGCGCAGGCTCTTCCAGTACTCAACGGCCTCGTCCCACTGCTCACCCTTGGGTGCGTGCGGGCGGCCTTGCAAATAGTCAAAGGTGGTTTGGTCGGGGGCGATCATGCCTGCGCGCGCGCCGGCTTCAATCGACATGTTGCACACGGTCATGCGTGCTTCCATCGACAACGCCTCAATGGCTGCGCCGCGGTATTCAAGAACGTGACCTTGACCGCCACCGGTACCGATGGTGGCGATGATGTTCAAAATCAAGTCTTTTGCCGTCACGCCCGGTGGCAAGGCACCTTCAACCGTGATGGACATGGTCTTAAACGGCTTGAGCGGCAATGTTTGTGTGGCCAATACGTGCTCAACCTCGCTGGTACCAATACCAAAGGCCAGCGCGCCAAAAGCTCCGTGCGTAGCGGTGTGGGAGTCGCCACACACCACCGTCATGCCGGGCTGAGTCAGTCCCAGTTGTGGGCCCACCACATGCACGATCCCCTGCTCAACATTTCCCAGCGGGAAGATGGGGACATCAAATGCCTCGGTGTTGGTCCGCAAAGCCTGGACCTGCGCGTTACTGATCGGGTCAGCGATGGGCTGATCAATGTTCTGAGTCGGAACATTGTGGTCTTCGGTCGCGATCGTCAAATCCTTGCGTCGCACATCGCGACCAGCTTCTCGCAAGCCGTCAAAGGCTTGGGGACTGGTGACTTCGTGGGTCAGGTGCAGGTCGATATAAATCAGGTCAGGTTCGCCTTCCACCCGACGCACCACGTGCGCATCCCAGACCTTCTCGGCCAATGTTTGCCCCATGAGGACCTCCAGTCGTACTTGCATCTCACGATTTGAGACGGCAGTATCACGCTATGGACAACTCTAGCGGAGTCGGTGTCATCGACAAGGCAGCCCTTGTGCTGGCTGCTTTGGAGGCGGGACCGCAATCCTTAGCCGGCTTAGTCGAGACCACCGGACTGCCTCGACCGACTGCACACCGACTGGCCATGGCCCTTGAGCATCACCGACTGGTCGCGCGCGACCTCCAAGGTCGCTTCATTCTGGGACCGCGCTGCGTGGAGTTATCGGCGGCTACTGGACAAGACCGATTGATCGCTGCCTCGACTCCGGTGTTGACGCGGCTTCGCGATTCGACCGGGGAAAGCACCCAGCTGTACCGCCGACAAGGAACTCAACGCATGTGTGTGGCAGCAGCCGATCGACCTAGCGGCCTACGCGATTCAGTGCCCGTCGGTGCAGTGCTGACCATGCACGCCGGATCAGCAGCTCAGGTCTTGTTGGCTTGGGAAGATGCCGAACGACTGTTGACCGACCTAGCCGGTGCTCGTTTTGATGCACGAGTACTGGCCAGTGTGCGGCGTAGGGGCTGGGCGCAATCAGTGGGTGAACGCGAACCCGGCGTGGGCTCTGTTTCTGCTCCTGTGCGAGGACCCAGTGGACGAGTCATCGGGGCGATCAGTGTGTCCGGTCCACTTGAGAGGTTGTCCAAATCCCCCGGGCGACTGCATGGCAACGCGGTAGTTCAGGCAGCACGAGCCATCACTGAGGCGATTGCCTCCGGTAGCGATTAACCGCTCCAACAAAAAAGCGATCCACGAGGGATCGCTTCCTTGGTAGCCCCGACGGGATTCGAACCCGCGCTACCGCCTTGAGAGGGCGGCGTGCTAGGCCGCTACACAACGGGGCCAAGGCATGCATCTGTACAACGGACACATGTGAGAGGTGGAAACGGTACCGATTCACCAGACCATTTCACCGCTGGGGTACCAGGACTCGAACCTAGACTAACTGGACCAGAACCAGTTGGGCTGCCAATTACCCCATACCCCATGGGTTCGCCAACGACCAGCGAAGCCCACAGTCTACAAGCCCTCAGGTCGGCTGCTCGCACCCCCGCTAACTTGTAAAAGACCCTGACTAATCCAGCGCTTTCGCATCGCCTCAGCTACTACGACGAAGATCGTCATCTGCACTAGGTCAATCAACACGAGGGACCAGGGGGCATCTGGCGAGGTCAACTGCTCGGAGAAGTCCGAGTACGCCGCCGCCGCCAAAAGCGCCACGAAATTGTTGACTGTGTGCAGCGCGATCGAGATCTCTAGGCCACCGGTGCGCATAACCAGGAAGCCGGCAACCAGGCCAAAAGCGAAACGATCCAAGAACAGTGGTGCACTTTGCCCACCATGAGCCAGCGCAAACAACAGGGATGTGATGACGATCGAAACAGCGGGAAATCTCACCCAAGCGCCGATCGCCTGACCCAGGTACCCGCGAAAAGCGAACTCTTCGCCAGCAGCTTGAAGTGGGGTCGTGAGTACAACCACTAAGGCAAGACCAGCAAACGTTCCAAGCGAGCTTCGGCTCGCTCCTGAGGAACTCTCTGCCCCCACCGGCAAGACGCTGGCCAGCACATACGTACCGATAACCACAGCGGTCGATATTCCCACGCAGCGCCAAAACCAATTCCAGCGAAAGCGCTTGGCCACTGAGATCAGGAAGCGAGGGTCCATCCGATGGACCGCCCAGACGGGAAACATCGCGCACGGAATAAGGGCAGCCAAACTGATATTGGTGATCAGGAATACCAGTGGCGAGCCCTGATCTGTAAGGAAATCAATATTTTGTTTAACCGAAACGTAGGCAACGCCCGGGACGATCACCAATACCGCGATCACGCTCAGATATGTCCAGAAGAACAAGCCCAATCCCACGAGTGGCTTCCACCAGCGATACGTCGCATTGCGAAGGAGCCGCAGATAGGGGCGGTCAACATCCACTGGCGGCTCAGGCATCCGCCATGTGTCTGTTTCAGGACCAACCGTCACGAGGGTTGATAGTCCCTTGCGCGAGCAAGACGAGCCAAAGACGTTTCTTTGCCTAACAACTCCATCGACTCAAACAACGGTGGTGAGATTAATCTCCCGGTCATGGCCACACGCAACGGTGCGAAGGCTGTCTTTGGCTTGAGTTCCATCTTTTCGATGAGCGCACTTCGCAACGCGTGTTCAATCGTCTCCGTTGTGAAGTCCGTCAAGCCTTCTAAGGCCTCTTTGGCCGCATCGAGCACTGGATGGGCTGCTTCACCCAACGCCTTATTGGCCGGTGCCGGATCAAAAGCAAATTCGGCTTCAGTGACAAACAAGAACCCGAGCATGGGGGCGGCCTCACTGAGCAATCCCATACGTTCTTGCACCAAGGGCGCGGCTTTGGTTACCAAGTCACGCTGTTGCACAGAGGGTTCGGCCGCAATCACACCGTCGAGGATCAGGCGGCTCTGAATGCGAGAAGCAAAATCCGTCGGGTCAAGTTCGCGGATGTGGGAGGAGTTAATGGATTCGGCCTTTTTCAGATCAAATCTCGCCGGATTGGCATTGACCCTGGAGATCTCAAAGGCCTCGACCATTTCGGTAATGGAGAAAATGTCTCGATCCTCACTCAACGACCAGCCCAGGAGGGACAAGTAATTCAACAAGCCTTCAGGGATAAAGCCGTGGTCGCGATAGAAGTCAATCGCTGACTCGGGGTCACGCTTACTGAGCTTCTTGTTGCCCTCACCCATGACGTAGGGCAGGTGGCCAAAGGTGGGAGTCGCACCCGATCCCACGCCGATCTGAGCCAACGCCTGATACATCGCCATTTGGCGAGGCGTGGAGGACAAGAGGTCTTCACCACGAAGTACGTGAGTGATGTCCATCAAGGCGTCATCAACGGGGTTTACCAAGGTGTACAGCGGCTCACCATTACCGCGAACAATCACGTAGTCCGGAATCGAGCCGGCCGGAAAGGTAATCTCGCCACGAATGAGGTCCTGAACCACCAAATCCTCGGCCGGCATCTTTAGACGCAGGACAGGATCGCGGCCCATTGAACGGAACTGAGCGCGCTGCTCGTGGCTTAAGTCTCGATCAAAGTTGTCATAGCCGAGCTTGGGGTTTTTCCCATTGGCGATGTGGCGCTCTTCGACTTCCTCCGGGGTAGAAAACGATTCATACGCCAATCCCGCATTGAGCAATTGGCGGGCAACATCGCGATAAATCTCGAGTCGCTCACTTTGACGATAAGGAGCATGCGGACCACCCACTACCGGTCCTTCGTCCCAGTCCAGCCCAAGCCAAGACAAGGTGTCGAGTAAGGCGTCGTAGCT
>CALQPL010000016.1 GCA_943332445.1 Bifidobacterium breve | reverse complement strand
TTGAAATAAGGAACGAGAAGACGCCCAATGACTTGGCCCGGTTGGTCATCACAGATGACGGCGGTGGCTTCAGCCGCCTCCGCAATCGCCAGGACGCCATCAAGGATGTCTTGTCGAGTAAAGGGCGTCTTCGCCACTTCAATCATTTGTCCCTTGGCATTGGGAAACAGTGTGTGCACTCCAACAACATCACCACGACGAGTGCCCATCTGTGCCGAAATATCCGTGGCGCGCTGGATGGGCATGACACCAACAACTACTGGCAGATCGCCGGGGATCAGCGTGGGGTCGAAATCGTTGTAGCTCATCCGACGAACGTCGACACCCACTTTGCCGCAGACTTGAACAAATTCATCAATTTGAATTCCCTCGCCGACAACAACTACTTCGCTAGGTAGCGTCAATGGTTGTTGAGCAGCTGGAGTGTCCGCATCGGCGACGACTTTCCCAGATCCTGGCTTTTCGTACGTGTAGAAACCTTGTGCCGTCTTGCGCCCGAGTAGGCCGGCCGACACCATCGCTCGAAGCAGTGGTGCAGGGGCGTGAACGGGGTCTCGAGATTCGGCAAACAACACGTCCATCACTTCAAGACACACGTCTAGGCCGATCAGATCGCACAGCGTCAGCGGACCCATCGGCAGCATGGCTCCGATGCTCATGGCCGCATCCATGCCCTCGCGGGTGACGCTATTGGCGTCAAAGACCCGAATCGCATCGTTGAGATAGGAGATCAGCAAGGTATTGGCGATGAATCCCGCCCGATCCCCCACGACCACTGGTGACTTGCCACACGATTGCGCCAGCGCACGGACGGTTTCCGCGACCTCAGGATCTGTGCGCACTGTCGTGACAACCTCCACCAGTTTCATCACCGGAGCGGGGTTAAAAAAGTGCATTCCAATCACGCGCTCAGGTCGAGAAGTGGCGGCCGCGATTTGGGTGACAGACAGCGAACTCGTGTTCGTGGCAAAGATGGTCTCGGGCTTGCACAAGGCGTCAAGTCGACCAAAGAGGTCCTTCTTGATATCCATGCGCTCGGGCACAGCCTCGATGACTAAATCCACCGTCGCCAGTTCGTCAAAGTTGACGGTCCAGTTAATCGAATCAAAAACCTCATCAGCCGCCGTGGCTTCCATACGCCCGCGCTCAACGGCTCGGGACAGGGAGTTCTTAATGATGGCCTGTCCACGCTCCAGAGCCGCCTGATCAATCTCGACCGCGGTGGTCTGACGCCCTTGCTTGGCAAAGACCTCCACAATCCCCGCACCCATGGCGCCCAAACCCACTACGCCAACGGTCTGTACGCCGGTCATTGATCCCACCTTCTGGTCGTTCTCCTGAACACGTCACCACGTGAAGCGCGATGCCCCACAACGATAGTTGGTTGCACCGGAGCCCCTTGGCTGACCGCTCGAGTGTCCACTAGCGTTTGGTTGGTGCGAATCCTCATAGCCCGCTGCACCGTGGACTACACGGGGCGCCTGTCAGCACACCTCCCCAGTGCCATTCGCCTCATCTTGACCAAGGCTGACGGCTCGGTGGCAGTCCATGCCGATGACCGGGCCTATAAGCCCTTGAACTGGATGAGCCCGCCGTGCCACCTTGCCATTGACACCAACGAAGCGGGCCTTGGCACGTGGTCAGTGACCAACAAGGGCGGCGAGGAACTACGGATCACCATCGAGGAAGTCCTCCATGAGCACCATCACGAACTAGGCGTGGATCCTGGGCTAATCAAGGACGGGGTCGAAGCTCACCTGCAGGAGTTACTGGCGCTTCATGTGCACACATTCGGACCCGGCTTTGCCTTGGTCCGCAGGGAGTTTCCCACCCCCATTGGTCCTGTTGACCTCTTGTGCAAGGACGCCACTGGCAAGACCGTGGCAGTGGAGATTAAGCGACGTGGCGACATCGACGGCGTGGAACAACTCACACGCTATGTGGACCTACTCAATCGAGACTCAACGCTTGCCCCGGTGCGCGGAATTTTTGCGGCACAAGAGATTAAGCCACAGGCACGGGTGTTAGCCACAGATCGCGGCATTGAATGCGTTGTTGTTGACTACGACGTACTGCGCGGGACCGACGACCCCACCGCTCGACTGTTCTAGGCAGTGATGGACTGATCTGCCGGAAGCAAGACGGATTCGTACGTGAATAGACGCGAAAGACGCGTGACCGCGAGAAGTCGATGCAAACGCGGTGGCACATCAATCAGGACAATGTTGACGCCGACCAAGTCTGCACGTCGACGAGTGCCGACCAAAACGCCTAGGCCAGCAGCATCGATCACGTCAAGGTGCGCTACATCAATTCGAAGGTCGCCAATGCAGTGGTCAACGGCTTCGTGAAGAAGGCGACGCACATCAGCACTATTTCCAGCATCGAGGTGATCGGGCATGACAATCACACCTGAGTCAGCAAATCGATTCGACATCAAGCTCCTGTCCATAACATCCGGAGGGGAAGGATGACCTGATTACTCAGGACATTACCGGTGGTCCACCCGAGAAAGCCCCTAGATTTCGACCCAGGACGTGCACTCGAGTAAATGAACCGTACGGTTTCTGGGGCAGATGTGGCGGTAAGACACGCGTGGGACCAGCGAGCCAATTTCCTACGAGGCATCCAGATCAGGGGTTCGGACGACTTCGGCGCCAAGACGGGTCAGCGTCTCAACAAATCCTGGATAGCCGCGATCAACGTGATACACGTCCGTCACCACCGTCGTAGCATCGGACACCAATCCCGCCAAGACCAAGCCAGCACCGGCCCGAATATCGGTGGCACGAACGGGAGCTCCCGACCGTTCAGGTCGACCCCTTACCACCGCATGATGGCCATCGGTGCGAATCTGCGCACCTAGCCGCACCATCTCATTGACAAACATAAAGCGCGCTTCAAAGACATTCTCGGTAATCATTGCCGTGCCCTCGCTAATGCTGGCCAGCGCGATGATCATGGGCTGGAGGTCAGTAGGAAAGCCCGGATACGGCAAAGTCGCCACGTCAACTGCTCGAGGGCGCTGGTCCATCGTGACGCGAAAACCATCGTCGACGGGACTGACCTGTGCCCCCGCCGCCTTGAGTTTTTCTAGCGGCAATTCAAGGTGGTCCATCCGGGCGTTGTGAATGGTGATGTCGCCACGCGTGAGTACCGCGCCGATGGCCCACGTCCCCGCGACGATGCGATCAGGGACGGCGGTGTGATCAACAGGGCTGAGGGACGAAACACCAGTAATGGTGAGCGTTGATCCCCCCACGCCGTCAATCTGTGCACCCATATTGATCAGCATCTGACATAGGTCAACGATTTCAGGTTCACGAGCCGCGTTGTCAACGGTCGTAGTTCCCGTCGCTAGGACAGCAGCCATCACGACGTTTTCGGTTGCTCCCACACTGGGAAAATCAAAGGCAACGTGTGCACCCTGGAGTCCGTTGGGGGCAGTGGCGTGTAAGTAGCCATGTTCACTCTTTACTTGCGCACCCAACTTGATCAAACCCTCAACGTGCATGTCCAAACCGCGCGAGCCAATGGCATCCCCACCAGGCAAGGCCACATCTGCCTCGCCACATCGAGCAACCAGCGGGCCAAAGACGCAAATCGATGCTCGCATCTTGCGTACCAAGTCATAGTCGGCCTGATGCCCTAGTTGCTGCGGGACATCAATCGTGATGACTTCGCCGGCAACATCCTGCGTGACTTCACAGCCCAGCCGGCGCAACAGTTCAGCCATAATGTCGACGTCAACGATGTCGGGGACCGCACGAATGGTGGTGGTGCCCTGAGCTAGCAACGCCGCGGCCATGAGTTTGAGCACGCTGTTCTTGGCCCCGGTGATCGTGACCTCGCCGTGCAGGCGGGCTCCCCCGGTGACCTCAAAGCGCTCGGCGACGGTTTCCACGTCCCCGATGGTACGCGCCACCGTTCTGCATCTGGCGTTGGAACGATCTAGAGTGGTGGCATGGTCAACCTCACTCAGATTTACACGCGTACCGGCGACGACGGCACCACCGCACTAGGCGACTTCACCCGAGTGCGCAAAGACGACTCTCGACTCGAGGCCTACGCCGACGTTGACGAGGCAAACAGCGCCATCGGCGTGGCGCTTGCCACCGGTGAGCTGTCTGAAGACATCACCACCTTGCTCACTCGCATTCAAAACGAGCTATTTGATGTCGGAGCGGACCTTTGCACTCCTATCGTTGAGAATCCAGCACACCCACCGTTGCGAGTCGTTCAGTCCTACGTTGACGACTTGGAAGCCGCCTGCGACTCCTACAACGAGCACTTGCAGCCGTTGAACTCTTTCGTCCTACCGGCAGGAACTCCCGCCGCTGCTTCATTGCACCTGGCGCGCACGATCGTGCGCCGTGCCGAGCGTGCTGCGTGGACGGCGAAATCAGAACACCTTGATGCAGTGAATGAATTGACTGCGACTTATCTCAATCGCCTCAGCGACTTACTCTTTATCTTGGCCCGGGTGGCAAACAACAACGCCGGCGGAGACGTGTTGTGGCAACCTGGTTCTGATCGAGCTCGCTAAATAAAGCGTTAGAGCGAGGCGACGCGAATACGCGTTTCGGCCCGGTCCAGATCATCTTGCGAACCATCCTGACGAGCGCGAGCCGCGGCCTTTTCAGCTCGCTGCACATCGATCTCCGAGGACAGTTCGGCGCTTTCAGCCAGGATCGATACGCGGTTATCGCTCACCGAGAAGAAGCCACCATGAACAGCAGCTTCGATTGACCCTTCAGCCGTGCGAATCGACACCCCGCCGCCCACGAGGACAGCAAGAACAGGCTGGTGGCCGGGAAGAACTCCAATGTCGCCGTCCGGCGTGCGAGCCAGCACCATTGATGCTTCGCCCGACCAGACCTGACGGTCAGCTGCGACCAGTTCTACTTGCAAGGTTGCCATGGAGTTCCTCCCTTCGATGTCGTGAAGTGAAATTAGTCGTTCAGTGCTGCAGCGTTACGTTCCACATCTTCGATGCCACCGCACATGAAGAACGCCTGCTCGGGCAAGTGGTCAAACTCGCCATCAGTCAAGGCGCGGAACGAGGTCAGCGTCTCGGACAGTGGCACGAATGAACCAGGCTGACCGGTGAAGGCTTCGGCCACGAACATGTTCTGCGAAAGGAATCGCTGAATACGACGGGCACGGCCCACGAGGATCTTGTCTTCTTCGGACAATTCATCAATACCAAGAATGGCGATGATGTCCTGGAGGTCCTTGTAACGCTGCAGGATTTCCTTCACGCGCTTGGCGATGGAGTAGTGCTCATCACCAATGTAGTTAGCGTCAAGGATTCGCGACGACGAGTCCAGTGGGTCCACAGCAGGGTAAATACCGAGCTCGGAAATGGGACGAGACAACACCGTGGTCGCGTCAAGGTGAGCGAACGTGGTGTGCGGCGCGGGGTCAGTGATGTCGTCAGCAGGGACATAAATGGCCTGCAACGAGGTAATCGAGTTACCACGCGTTGACGTAATGCGCTCCTGAAGCACACCCATCTCGTCAGCCAAGGTGGGCTGGTAACCCACGGCTGAAGGCATACGGCCGAGCAGGGTCGAAACCTCTGAACCGGCCTGGGTGAAACGGAAGATGTTGTCGATGAACAACAAAACGTCCTGCTTCTGAGCGTCACGGAAGTACTCAGCCATGGTCAACGCGGTCAAAGCAACGCGAAGACGCGTGCCCGGGGGCTCGTCCATCTGGCCGAACACGAGGGCGGTCTTTTCAATAACGCCAGACTCGGTCATTTCACCGAAGAGGTCGTTACCTTCACGCGTTCGCTCACCCACACCGGCGAACACCGACACACCACCGAAGTTTTCCGCAACTCGGTAAATCATTTCCTGGATCAAAACGGTCTTGCCCACACCGGCTCCACCGAACAGACCGATCTTTCCACCCTTTACATAGGGGGTGAGAAGGTCAATAACCTTGATGCCCGTCTCAAAGGTTTCGGTCTTGGACTCGAGTTGGTCGAAGGCGGGAGCTTGGCGGTGGATTCCCCAACGCTCTTTAATGTCCAGCGATGCCGTAGGAACGTCCAACGATTCACCCAAAGCGTTGAACACGTGTCCCTTGGTGACGTCGCCAACGGGAACCATGATCGGGTTGCCCGTGTCGCGCACCTGGGTTCCACGCACCAGACCGTCGGTCGGCTGCATCGAAATCGCGCGCACCATGTTGTCACCAATGTGCAGGGCGACTTCAAGGGTCAGCAGGCGAGTTTCACCGCCGATCTCTACGTCGAGCTGAAGCGCGTTGTTCAGCGATGGCATCGACTCGAGCGGGAACTCGACGTCAACGACCGGACCGGTAACGCGTGCGACGCGGCCGACTCCAAGTGCTGTGGCAGTGTTTTCCGTGGTGGCAGTCATGTTGCTTCTCACTCGCTCCCTGCGGTGGCATCAGACAGGGCGTCTGCACCACCGACAATTTCGCTGATTTCTTGGGTGATTTCGGCCTGACGGGCCGCGTTAGCCGCTCGAACGAGCGACTTGATCAGTTCCTCTGCGTTGTCGGTGGCCGACTTCATGGCCCGACGACGTGCAGCGTGCTCAGATGCTGCTGATTCCAGCAAGCAACTGTAAATCAGTTGTGCAACGTACTGTGGAAGCAATGCATCAAGCACCACTTCCGCGGATGGTTCAAAGTCATAGAGCGCAATCGCCCCGGTTGGCGCATCAGATGCGGATGCCGAGACAACTTCCAAGGGCAAAACACGCAAGACAGCAGCTTCTTGAACACCCATGTTGATAAAGCGCGTGTAGACAACGTGAATTTCGTCTACGCCACCCTCGCTCGCATCGGTGTTGTAGGCCGCCAACAACGCATCTGCGATCTCTCGCGCCTGCTCGTAAGTAGGAGCATCTGTTTGACCCGTCCAACTACCGGCAATAGGCCGGTTGCGGAAGGAATAGAAGCCCAGAGCCTTACGACCAAACAGATAGTTGACGACTTCCTGGCCACCTTCTTCGACCAACAGGCGACTCAAAGCCTCGGCTTCTTTCAAAGCATTGGTTGAGTACGCGCCGGCCAAACCACGGTCCGAGGTCACGATCAACATGGCCGCCCGCTTGGATTCCACACCCGAGACCAGCAATGGGTGATCAATGCTGGCTGTTTGTGAAGCAGCAGCACTGACAGCGCGCCGAAGTTCCAAGGCGTAAGGGCGTGCAGCATCGACCCGTCCCTGCGCCTTAACAATGCGCGAGGCCGCGATGAGTTCCATCGCGCGGGTGATCTTCTTGGTTGCCCGCACCGAACGAATTCGGCGCCGGTAAACCCGAAGCTGTGCTCCCATTTAACTGATTCCTTAGCGGTTTACGGTGATGCTGGCGTGGTCAACTTCTGCTTCTCCCAAGGCGTCCACGGGGACGTCCTTGATCAACAGCTCACCACTAGAGGTGGTGAAGGTCTTCTTAAAGGCATCGATCGCCTTGATCAACTCGGCGATGGAGTCATCCGACAGCGCCTTGGTGTTCGCAATCTCGGCCACTACCCCAGCGTGCTGGTTAGTGACGTAGTCGAGGAACTGCTCTTCAAAGGCACGGATGTCTTCCACCGGCACGTCGTCGAGGCGACCCGTGGTTCCGGCCCACAAGGACACCACCTGGCGCTCAACGGAGAACGGTGCGTACTGCGGCTGCTTCAACAGTTCGACCAGGCGGGCACCGCGCTCAAGCTGAGCCTTAGATGCCTTGTCCAAGTCCGAACCGAAGGCCGCGAAGGCTTCGAGCTCACGGAACTGAGCCAAGTCCAAACGCAGACGACCAGCAACGGCCTTCATGGCCTTGACCTGCGCCGAACCACCGACTCGAGAAACCGAGATACCGACGTTGATGGCCGGGCGAACACCAGAGTTGAACAAGTCCGTCTCGAGGAAGATCTGTCCGTCGGTGATCGAAATAACGTTGGTCGGGATATAGGCCGACACGTCATTACCCTTGGTTTCAATGATCGGAAGGCCGGTCATCGAACCTGCACCGAGTTCGTCGTTGAGCTTGGCGCAACGCTCGAGCAGACGGCTGTGCAAGTAGAAAACGTCACCGGGGTAAGCCTCGCGGCCCGGTGGGCGACGCAAAAGCAACGAAACCGTTCGGTAGGCCTCAGCCTGCTTGCTCAAGTCATCAAACACGATGAGGACGTGCTCGCCCTTGTACATCCAGTGCTGACCAATGGCCGAGCCGGTGTACGGAGCCAAGTACTTAAAGCCTGCTGGGTCAGATGCCGGAGCAGCAACGATCGTGGTGTATTCCATGGCACCGGCTTCTTCAAGAGCTCCACGCACAGAGGCGATCGTGGTTCCCTTTTGTCCGACCGCAACGTAGATGCACTTGACCTGCTTGTTCTTGTCACCGGTCAACCAGTTTTCGCGCTGGTTGATGATGGTGTCAATGGCAACGGCGGTCTTACCGGTCTGGCGGTCACCAATGATCAGCTGACGCTGTCCGCGGCCGATTGCGGTCATGGCGTCAACAGCCTTGATACCGGTCTGGAGAGGCTCCTTCACGGGCTGGCGCTGCACAACGGTGGGTGCCTGAACTTCCAGGGGACGACGACCTTCAGCAACGATCTCGCCACGACCATCGATGGGGTTACCCAGCGGGTCAACAACGCGTCCGAGGAAGCCATCGCCGACGGGGACAGACAAAATCTCAGCGGTGCGTCGCACCATCTGTCCTTCTTCGATCTTGGTTCCATCACCCAACAACACCGCACCGATCTCGCGGATGTCGAGGTTCAAGGCAACACCGAGGAGTCCGTTTTCAAACTCCAGCAACTCGTTGGTCATCGCAGAGTGCAAGCCTTCAACGCGCGCGATACCGTCACCGGTCTCAACAACGCGGCCTACTTCTTCGCGGGAGGTCTCGGGCGTGAACGCAGCAACGTTCCGCTCGATCGCGTCTCGGATTTCATCCGGTCGGATCGTTAGCTCGGCCATGTGTCTTCGCTTCCCTTTTGTTAGCGCTAGCGGGTGCCAGCGTGTTGCTTTGTGTGATTAGCCCTGGCCACCCACGAGCAGGCGACGTGCTTGCTCGAGGCGGTGGACAGTGGTTCCGTCAATTACTTCGTCATTAATGGTCACGCTGACTCCACCAACAACCGTGGGGTCAAGGATTTGCTGGATCTGCACCGGCTGGCCATAAACACGAGCCAGAACTGTCGCCAAACGCTCACTTTGTTCGCTCGACAGTTCGACAGCGGCTCGTACCTGAGCCAAAAGTTCACGGCGACGCACGGCGGCCAGTTCGACCAACTCTGTCAAAGCATCGTCGAGTCGTCGGCCCCGCGGGTTGCTCACCGCATCCTTCAGCAGTACAAACGTTTCTGGTTCAACTCGACCCTCGACAAGTGAACCAACAACGGCTGAACGTTCAGCACCAGGAACGGCGGGGTTACCCAAGACCAGCTGGAGTTCCCCATTGGCTGCAACAGCACGCGAGAAATCAAACAACTGGTTTTGGACCGCGTCCAAACGCCCATCAGCTTCAGCCTGAATGAACAAGGCTTCAGCGCCTAGCGTTCCGAACGCCTCCACCAAGTCGCGACCACTGGACCAGCGTCGCGACACCACTTCCTTCGCCAAGTTCAAGGCAACAGCCGAGACCTTGCCGGCAAGTAGTGAGTCAACAATCGCAATACGTTGAGCAGCCGCACTTCCTGGATCGCCTAAGGACCCACGCAGGGTGGATTCCGAGGCAAGCAACGTGGCAATAGCCAAGAGTTGCTCTCCAAGTTCAGCATCGCCTGGATTGTTCGCGAGTACTTCGCGAACAGTTTCTAGGGATGTACGACTGGCGCCCAACATCAGCGAGTGCCCTCCTGTGTCGAACTTTCGAGGTCGGCGATGAAACGATCCACCGTCGCGCGAGCCCGCGCATCGTCGCTCAAGGCTTCGCCTACGACGCGACTAGCAAGGTCAAGGGCGATGCGACCGACTTCGGCAGACAGCTCAGCCTTAGCAGCCAGGCGGTCAGCTTCCATTTGAGCGGCAGCGCGAGAAGTGACTTGCTCGGCAGCAGCAGTGGCCTCAGAGCGAGCTTCATCCACAATGCGAGCACGCTCAGCCTGAGCTTCAGAACGAATCGTCGAAGCCTCGCCACGAGCATCAGCCAACTGTGCTTGGTACTGGGCCAACGCAGCAGCAGCTTCTTCTTGGGCCTTCTCAGCCTTTTCGATTCCACCCTCAATAGCGGCGGTGCGCTCTTGGAAGGTTGCTTCAAATTGCGGGTAAGCAAACTTCTTCAGGATCCAAAGGAGGACGAGGAAGCCGACGAGGCCAACAATCAACTCTTCAACCTTGGGCACTAACGAAGAGATGGACTCTTCGGAAGCCAAGACTGCGGCGTTTGCCATCGAATTCAATAACATAGGTGACTTTCCCTAATGGGTGGAAAAAGCAGGGGATCGTTTAAAGGAATGCGAAAACCAGACCAATAAGGGCCAAAATTTCA
>CALQPL010000015.1 GCA_943332445.1 Bifidobacterium breve | reverse complement strand
TACCAAGGTGTACAGCGGCTCACCATTACCGCGAACAATCACGTAGTCCGGAATCGAGCCGGCCGGGAAGGTAATCTCGCCACGAATGAGGTCCTGGACCACCAAATCCTCGGCAGGCATCTTTAGACGCAGGACGGGATCGCGTCCCATTGAACGGAACTGAGCGCGCTGCTCGTGGCTTAAGTCTCGATCAAAGTTGTCATAGCCGAGCTTGGGGTTTTCTCCCTTGGCGATGTGGCGCTCTTCGACTTCCTCCGGGGTGGAAAACGATTCATACGCCAATCCCGCATTGAGCAATTGGCGGGCAACATCGCGATAAATCTCGAGTCGCTCACTTTGGCGATAAGGAGCATGCGGACCACCCACTACCGGTCCTTCGTCCCAGTCCAGCCCAAGCCAGGACAACGTGTCGAGTAAGGCTTCGTAGCTTTCTTCACTGTCTCGCGCAGAATCGGTGTCTTCAATGCGAAAAACGAAGGTGCCACCGTTGTGCCGGGCAAAGGCCCAGTTGAACAACGCCGTCCGCACCAGGCCTACGTGTGGATTGCCGGTAGGAGAAGGGCAAAACCGAACGCGGACCGAGGGGTCGAGCGGATGGTTCAAGGAACCGGAAGTCACAGTGTCATCACCTTGTCTAGTTGGACACTGAATTTATCAGCGAACCAATGCCTTCGATACGCACCTCGACCGTGTCCCCCGCGTGCAATGTCGAGACACCAGCAGGAGTGCCGGTCAAGATCACATCGCCAGGCAGCAACGTCATGATGCGCGATGTGTACGCAACAAGGTCGGCCACGGAGAACACCATCTCGCTAGTGCGTCCGTCTTGAGCCACTCGATCATCAATGTGACATGAGATGGCGAGGTCAGCGGGATCCAGCGCTGTTTCAATCCACGGACCGAGCGGGCAGAACGTGTCAAAGCCCTTGGCGCGACTCCACTGACCATCGCTGCGTTGTAGATCGCGAGCGGTGACGTCATTGGCACAGGTGTAACCCAGGATCACTTCATGCGCTCGTTCAGCGACGACGTCTTTACACAAACTGCCGATCACCACGGCTAGCTCGGCTTCATGCTGCACATCGTTAGACAGCTCCGGGAGGCGAATGACATCGCCGGGTCCAGCCACCGATGTTGAGGGCTTGAGGAACATCAAGGGTTCCTTCGCCACCTCATTTCCCAATTCCGCTGCGTGCTCGGCATAGGTGCGGCCGAAGGCACAGATCTTTGACGGTAAAACCGGTGACAGCAATCGAACCGCCGGAAGAGGCAGTCGCTTGTCGGTCAATTCGATCTCGCCAAAGGGATGGTTCTTGATGATCGCGATCTCCAGGGCCTCAAGGGGACCGGTGGGATCACCCTCGACCACCCCGTAGCCAACGACACCTTCGAATGCAAAGCGAGCGATGCGCACTCACTGACTCCTGTCAATAGGTGGTGCTGGGAATTACGCGGGTGGAGCGACTATTTGATGCATCCAACCATGCGGATCCGGACGCGAGCCATGCTGGATTTGTAAGAGTTCATCGCGCAGTTGCAATGTCACTGGTCCCGACTGACCAGCACCCACTTCCCACGTGGCATCCGTTGATTTGACTTTGCCAACCGGGGTAATCACTGCAGCGGTTCCACAAGCAAAGACTTCAGTAATCTCTCCCGAGACATTCCCCTCGCGCCATTGATCCACATTGATGCGCTCTTGCCCAACGGCATAACCCAAATCCTGGGCTACCTGGAGCAACGATTCGCGCGTCACTCCCGGCAGCAAAGAACCGGTCAATGGCGGCGTCGTAATCCGAGCCGAATCTCCGGATCCATGAACGAAATACAAGTTCATGCCACCCATTTCCTCGATCCAATAGCGTTCTATCGCATCGAGCCAGACGACCTGGTCACACTGGTTATCAATGGCTTGAGCTTGAGCAAGCAGTGACGCGGCATAGTTACCGGCACACTTGGCTTCGCCGGTTCCACCTGGAGCTGCGCGCACATACTCCTTGGATAGCCAGACATCTACCGGCTTGACTCCACCGGGGAAATAAGCGCCAGCAGGAGAGGCAATCAGCAGGAAGAGATACTCGTTCGCTGGCCGAACACCCAAGCCGACTTCCGTAGAGAACATGAAGGGTCGCAAGTACAACGACTTTTCAATGTCGTCAGGAACCCACTCCTGATCGACCCTCACGAGTGTCTCGATGGCCTCGATGAAGAGTTCCTCTGGAAGCTCGGGCATGGCCAACCGCGCTGCACTGCGCTGAAAGCGGCGAGCATTTTCCAAGGGCCGGAACGTGGCGATGGATCCGTCTACGCGCCGGTAGGCCTTTAAGCCTTCGAAAACCGACTGACCGTAGTGGATTGAGTTCGTGGCTGGGTCCATCGTGATGGGACCGTAGGGAACCAGCTCGGCTTCGTGCCAGCCCCGATCCACAGTCCACTTGATCTGGACCATGTGATCGGTGAAGTACTTACCAAAGCCTGGATTGTCCAAGATCGCTTCACGCTGATCATCGGGCAGCGGAGAAGCAGAGCGAGTTATGTCAATGGTGCTCGAAGTCATGGGCGCAATCCTAACGAGCAGCAGCGATATTGGCGGCGATTGCGTCACCAATCTGAGCGGTCGTGCGAACCCCGAACTCAGAACGCTGTGACAGATCCATGGCGACACCGGCTTCAACCAAAGCGGAAGCTTCCTCAAGCTTGAGGTGATGCAGCAACATGCTCAGGGACAAGATTGCGGCCGTGGGGTCCGCCTTTTGCTGGCCCGCGATGTCGGGGGCTGATCCATGTACGGGTTCAAACATTGAGGGGTTGACCCCACTGGCATCAATACTCCCCGACGCTGCCAAGCCAATTCCACCCGCAACTGCAGCACCAACGTCAGTGATGATGTCACCAAATAAATTATCGGTGACAATCACGTCGTACTTTTCCGGTGCAGTAATGAAGAACATGGCGGCAGCATCAACGTGTTGGTACTCCACCTGAACATCAGGGAATTCCTTCGCTACCTCATTGACGATCCGCTGCCACAAGGCTCCAGCATTAGTCAACACATTGGCCTTATGCACCAGTGTTAGCTTGCGGCGACGCTTCATTGAACGCGCGAACGCATTGCGAACGACGCGCTCAACGCCAAAGGCGGTATTGATTGACTCTTCGATGGCCACTTCCTGAGCGGTTCCGACGCGGATCGCTCCGCCCGCACCGACATAGGGGCCTTCAGTGCCTTCACGCACGACCACGATGTCACAGCGCTCGGGAGTCAGGCCCGCAACAGGCGTATGCATTCCTGGATACAGCTTGATGGGGCGCAAATTGACGTGATGATCCAAGGTGAAGCGCAACTTCAAAAGCATTCCACGCTCAAGCAGACCTGGCGGAACCCGAGGGTCACCCACGGCACCAAACAAAATCGCATCGTGCTCGCGCAGTTCATCAATGACCGAATCGGGCAGGATTTCACCGGTTCGGTGGTACAAACGCCAACCCAAATCAAATTCGGTTTGCTTGATCGTCAGGCCACATTGCGCTGAGACAACATCCAATGCCTTCAAGGCTTCAGGGATGATCTCAGGACCAATGCCATCGCCCGATGCGATAGCTAAAGAAATCGGGCTACTCACGAGTGTGCCTTTCGATGAGAAAGATTAAGCGTCAATCAGATCAACAGTGCAACCGGTAGTGGCGCCTACGCCGGCAACGATTTGCGTGACCACAGAAGAATCAATGGCTTCGTCAATAGTAAGGACGACCAACGCCTGCTCGCCCTCAGCGCGCCGACTGACCTGCATGCCCGCGATGTTGACATTGGCGTCAGCCAGGATTCCACCCAAGTAGCCCACCACTCCGGGTCGGTCAGCGTAGGTGAAGAACGCAACGTGCTCAGCCAAGAGGACGTCCACGTGGAAGCCATTGACTTCCACGATCTTTTCGCGCTGACGCGTACCGGCCAACGTTCCCGCCACGGACACCAACGTGCCATCGGCAAGAGCTGCCTTAACGCGAACCACGTTCTTAAAGTCAGGACTGTCCGGCGAGGACGACAGCGAAACATCAACGCCCTTTTCGGTGGCCAACAACGGTGCGTTGACATAAGACACGGGCTCATCACTGAGGTCGGCGAACAGACCCTTCAGTGCCGACAACTCGAGCACCGCAGTGTCTTGATCGCTGATTTCACCTAGTACTTCGACTTCAACAGTGGCCGGGATGCCAGCAGCAAGTGCGGTGGCGATGCGGCCCAACTTCTCGACCAACGGCAAGAACGGACGAACGTCTTCAGGAACCGATCCACCTTGAACATTGACCGCGTCCGGCACGAGCTCGCCAGCTAAGGCCAAGCGGACGGACTTAGCGACGGCGATGCCCGCCTTTTCCTGGGCTTCATCAGTGCTAGCACCCAAGTGCGGCGTCACGACAACGTTGTCCAACGTGAACAATGGTGAATCCGTGCAGGGCTCGGTGGCAAACACGTCCACACCGGCTGAATGCACGCGACCATCACGCAAGGCTTCGAACAAAGCGGTTTCATCGACGATGCCACCACGCGCTGCGTTGACGATCACCACGCTGGGCTTGACCTTGGTCAGCGCTTCAGCGCCAATCAAGCCCACGGTCTCTGGCGTCTTGGGCAAGTGAACGGTGATGAAGTCAGCGGTGGTGAGCAACTCATCCAGCTCCACCATGCGAACACCCAGTTGAGCGGCGCGGGCTGGCTGAACGTAAGGGTCATAGGCGATCAGTTCCACGCCAAATGCGGCCAAGCGCTGAGCGACCAGGATGCCAATGCGGCCCAATCCCACCACGCCAACAACCTTGTCAGCCACTTCAATACCGGTGTACTTGCTGCGCTTCCACTGACCGTTCTTCAAAGCAGCGTCAGCCTGTGGGATGTTGCGCGCGGCCGCCAAGAGCAAGGCCACCGCCAATTCCGCAGCCGAGCCGATGTTGGAGGTAGGTGCATTCACGACCATGACGCCGGCTTGGGTTGCTGCCTTGACGTCAACGTTGTCCAGACCCACACCTGCGCGAGCCACGACTTTCAACTTCGTGGCCGCGGCCAACGCTTCAGCATCCACCTGGGTGGCACTACGCACCAAGATCGCGTCAACATCAACGATGCTGCTGAGCAGTTGCGAACGGTCCGCACCGTCACAGTGACGCACCTCAAAATCAGGACCCAGGGCCTCAATCGTGGCGGGCGACAGTTCTTCAGCAATCAGGACGACAGGCTTGGACACTGAGATTCCTTAGCGGGGTGGGAAACGTACGCGAATACGTCCATCCTACTTAAGGCCACCACGGGCGAGCCCATGGGGAATACCTGCGCGAATTAGCGCGTGGCAGTGCCTTCAACGTAGTCCGAGTCGCCAGATTGAACCCACGACATCAGGGCGCGAAGGTCGCGGCCTGTGGCCTCAATCGGGTGCTGCTCACCCTTGGCACGCAACGCCTTGAACTCAGGCGCACCAGCATCCTGGTCAGCAATAAAACGCTCAGCAAAGGCACCGTTTTGAATGTCGGTGAGGACGGCCTTCATATTGACCTTCACGCTCTCGTCAATCACGCGTGGTCCCGAGACATAGTCGCCGTATTCAGCGGTGTCTGACACAGACCAACGCTGCTTGGCGATGCCGCCTTCATACATCAGGTCAACGATGAGCTTGAGCTCGTGCAAGCACTCAAAGTAGGCAACCTCTGGCTGGTAGCCAGCTTCAATCAACGTCTCGAAGCCGTACATCACCAACTGTGATGCGCCACCGCACAGAACGGCCTGCTCGCCGAACAAGTCGGTTTCGGTCTCTTCGGTGAAGGTGGTCTTGATGCCACCGGCACGCAAACCACCGATGCCCTTGGCGTAGGACAGCGCCAACTCCCATGCGTTACCTGTTGCGTCTTGCTCAACGGCAACCAGAACAGGAACGCCACGGCCCGCAACATATTCGCGACGCACGAGGTGACCGGGGCCCTTGGGGGCAACCATGGCGACATCGACGTCGGCTGGGGGCTTGATGTAGCCATAACGAATGTTGAAACCGTGACCGAAGAAGATCGCGTCACCGGCTTTGAGGTTGGGCTCGATTGATTCGGCATACAGGCGACGCTGTGCAGGGTCTGGTGCGAGCACCATGATCAAGTCGGCTTCAGCTGCTGCGACAGCAGGAGTGACGACGCGCATTCCTTCGGCTTCTGCCTTGGCGCGCGACTTCGAACCTTCTGGCAATCCCACGCGAACGTCCACACCGGAGTCGCGCAGGGAGAGCGCGTGCGCGTGACCCTGGCTGCCGTAACCCAAAATGGCGACCTTGCGACCTTGAATGATCGACAGGTCTGCATCTTTATCGTAAAACATTTCAGCCACGGTCTAACTCTCCTGATGTGTTGGGACGTGCTACTTACGTCGGGTCTACGGTACGCGGACTGCGATCACTGATGGAGCGCGCCCCCCGGCCGATCGCCACCATGCCTGATTGCACAAGTTCCTTGACCCCAAACGGCTCGAGGACGCGCAACAAGGCTTCTAACTTGTCCACGCTGCCGGTCGCTTCAATGGTCACCGCATCGGATGACACATCAACGACTTTGGCGCGAAACAGCTGAACGGTTTCGAGGATGTGCGAGCGGGTTTCGATATCGGCTCGTACCTTGACCAACATCAATTCGCGCTCAACAGCCATTGCAGGGTCGAGTTCCACGATCTTGATGACATTGACCAGCTTGTTGAGCTGCTTGGTGACCTGTTCTAACGGAAGATCCTCCACGTTGACCACGATCGTCATACGTGAAACTTCCGAAGACTCCGTTGGCCCTACCGCCAAGGAATCGATGTTGAATCCGCGGCGAGAGAACAACGAAGACACTCGAGCCAAAACACCAGGGGTGTTCTCTACTAGTACGGAAAGTGTGTGTCGACTCATGTCAGTCCTCTCGATCCCAGAGCGGAGCAGCATCCCGAGCCGCCAAGATGTCGTCATTGCTGGTACCGGCCGCAACCATCGGCCACACCATCGCGTCTTGGTGGACCACAAACTCAACCACGACGGACTTGTCGTTAATCGACATTGCCTTTTCGATGGCCGAATCAACCTCATCCGGGCTCGTGACACGAATGCCTTCGCAGCCGTAGGCATCCGCCAGCTTCATGAAGTCTGGAATGTTCTTGGATCCGAGGTCAGTCTCGGAATAGCGCTCGTTGTAGAACAAGGTCTGCCATTGGCGCACCATGCCCAACGTGCCGTTATTGATCAACGCCACCTTGATCGGAATGTCGTTGACCGAGCAAGTGGCCAGTTCCTGGTTGGTCATTTGGAAACAACCGTCACCATCAATGGCCCACACGGTCGCATCGGGGCGACCGACCTTGGCTCCCATCGCGGCAGGGATGGCGTAACCCATCGTTCCGGCACCACCAGAGTTCAACCACGTGCGCGGGTTTTCGTACTTGATGAATTGCGACGCCCACATTTGGTGCTGACCCACACCTGCGGTGTAAATCGCTTCGGGACCGGCAATAGCTCCCAGTCGTTCGATCGCATACTGCGGTGACAGTTCGCCATCAGGTGCTGGCGCATATCCGAGGGGATACACCTCCAGCCAATCTTCCAACTGCTTCCACCAGCCGCCAATGTCACCATGGTGACCGGCCTCATGCTCGGCCTTGATAGCGAGAACCAGTTCAGCGATCACTTCGCGAGCATCTCCCACAATCGGAACGTCCGCATGACGCAACTTACCGATTTCGGCCGGGTCAATGTCGGCGTGAATGATCTGTGCATACGGAGCGAAACTGTCGATTTGACCAGTGACGCGGTCATCAAAACGAGATCCGAGCGCAATGAGCAAGTCCGACTTTTGAAGCGCCGCAACAGCGGCCACCGTTCCGTGCATGCCGGGCATACCCAGGTGCTGTGGGTGCGAGTCAGGGAATGCACCGCGCGCCATCAGCGTGGTCACCACAGGAATGCCGGTCAGGGCCGCCAATTCCAAGAGTTCGCGGTGGGCGCCAGCCTTGATCACGCCTCCGCCGACGTACAACACGGGCTGGCGGGCAGCCACGATCATCGCTGCGGCTTCGCGCACTTGCTTGGAGTGCGGCTTGGTCACCGGGTGGTAGCCAGCAAGGTCGAGCACTTCAGGCCAATTAAATGTTGTCTGCGCTTGCAAAGCGTCTTTGGTCACGTCGACCAACACGGGACCGGGACGACCAGTGCCAGCAATGTGGAAAGCCTCGGCCACTGCGCGCGGAATGTCTGCCGGATCGGTGACTAAGAAACTGTGCTTAGTGATGGGCATCGTGATACCGCGAATGTCGGCTTCTTGAAATGCATCCGTGCCGATGTAGTAACTCGGGACCTGGCCGGTAATAGCCACCAACGGGACCGAGTCCATGTACGCATCAGCCAACGGGGTCACCAAGTTGGTCGCACCAGGACCCGAGGTGGCCATGCACACACCGACCTTGCCGGTGGCGGTGGCATACCCTTCGGCGGCATGACCGGCCGCTTGTTCGTGGCGGACCAAAATGTGGCGAACTTGGGCCGAGTCCATCAAGGGGTCATACGCAGGCAAGACAGCGCCGCCAGGAATACCAAAGACGGTGTCGACACCAGCGAACTCCAATGAGCGGATCAGGCTCTGGGCTCCGGTCAACTGCTCGGTCATTAACGGTCCTTTTCGGGGGAAGAGTGAGGGATAAAACAAAACCCCTCGGACCGTCAGGTCGGCGAGGGGCGCGTGTCGGTTGACGGCTCGGTCAGACGACACGCCCGCTAACTACAACAATGGTCTTCAACACCCCACCAGCCTGACGCATCAACAGTGTATTCGTCAAGACCTAGGCACGACCAACCCGCCTGCCTAGTGGCAGACGGCTCCGTAGGCGGCTGAGCCCACCAATTTGGCGTACTTGGCCAGCACTCCCCGCTCATGCTTGGGGCCAGGAGCGGTCCAAGCCGCCTTGCGCGCCTGGAGCTCTGCCTCATCGATGATCACATCGAGGGTGCGATCGGCCACGTTGACCACGATCTTGTCGCCGTCTTTGACAAAGGCAATCGGACCACCATCGACTGCTTCTGGCGCCACGTGCCCAATACACAGACCCGTGGTTCCCCCACTGAAACGACCATCGGTCAGCAAAAGGACGTCTTTGCCCAACCCCGCGCCCTTAATGGCAGCGGTGATGGCCAGCATCTCGCGCATGCCAGGACCACCCTTGGGTCCTTCGTAGCGAATGACGACCACATCGCCTGCAGAGATGGTTCCCGCTTCCAGCGCATCCATCGCGGCACGTTCGCCGTCAAAGACGCGTGCGGTGCCATCAAAGACCTCAGCATCAAAACCGGCGGTCTTGACGACTGCACCTTCGGGGGCCAGCGATCCGTGCAAGATCGACAGACCACCCGTGCGGTGAATCGGCTTGTCCATCGCGCGCAAGATTTCACCATCGAGGTCGGGCGGCGCAATGTGTGCCAAGTTTTCGGCCATCGTCTTGCCCGTCACCGTCAAAACATCACCGTGCATCAAGCCTGCATCGAGCAGTGCCTTCATCACCACAGGTACGCCACCAACACGATCGATGTCAGTCATTACGAAGCGACCAAAGGGCTTCACATCGGCCAAGTGCGGAACCTTGTCACCGATGCGATTGAAGTCATCCAAACTAAGTTCAACACGTGCTTCGTTGGCGATCGCCAACAAGTGCAGAACGGCATTGGTAGAACCACCAAGGGCCATCAGAACCGCAATGGCATTCTCAAAAGCCGGCTTGGTCATGATGTCGCGAGCAGTGATGCCTTGGCGCAGCATTTCAACAACAGCTTCACCCGAGGCCACGGCAAATCCATCGCGGCGACTGTCCACCGCAGGCGGTGCAGCACTGCCCGGCAGCGACATTCCCAGCGCCTCGCCAATAGATGCCATGGTGTTGGCCGTGTACATACCGCCACAGGCACCTTCACCGGGGCAAATTGCGCGTTCAATGGCATCGACTTCGTCGCGTGTAATCAAACCGCGGGCACACGCACCAACAGCTTCAAAGGCATCAATGATGGTGACGTCGCGGTCGTTGTGGCGGCCAGGAAGCGTCGAACCCGCGTAGAGCAAAACCGATGCGACGTCGATCCGCGCGGCAGCCATCAGCATTCCCGGCAGCGACTTGTCACAACCAGCAAGGACGACCATGCCGTCGATGCGCTCGGCTTCCATGACTGTCTCGACCGAGTCGGCGATGACTTCGCGTGAGACCAAGGAGAAGTGCATTCCCTGGTGCCCCATGGAGATGCCATCGGAGACCGAGATGGTGCCGAACTCCAAGGGGAAGCCACCACCGTCGAACACACCTTGCTTTGCGGCTTTGGCTAGACGGTCAAGACTGAGGTTGCAGGGAGTGATCTCGTTCCAGCTACGGGCAACGCCAACTTGTGGCTTGCGGAAGTCCTCATCGCCCATTCCCACGGCGCGCAACATGCCGCGAGCAGCAGCGCGCTAAAGTCCATCAG
>CALQPL010000014.1 GCA_943332445.1 Bifidobacterium breve | reverse complement strand
TGGACGAGTTCCGGCTGGGCGAGGAGATCCTTGGCGTTTCCTTCATAGACGATCTCGCCCTTTTCCATGAAGTAACAGCGGTCTACCAAATTCAGGGCAACGTTGACGGATTGCTCAACAACCAAGATGGCGGTGCCTCGTGCGTTGAGTTGACGCACCATTTCCAAAAGCTCGCCAACCACGATGGGAGCTAGCCCGAGTGAAAATTCATCGACGACCAAGATCTTCGGCTTGGTGATGAGCGCCTTGGACAGACCAAGCATCTGTTGCTCGCCACCGCTGAGGGTCGAGCCCAGCTGATTGCGACGGTCGGCAATCTTGGGAAACACTTGGAAAGCTTCTTCGATGCCTTCTTTAATGCTCGCTCGATCGCGTCCCAAACTAAAGCCGTACATCATGAGGTTTTCGTAGACCGTCATCGAGCCGAATACTGCGTTGCCGCCGACAATTTGGGACAACCCCAGGGCTACGCGCTTGCTGGCGTTAATGTCCGTGACGTTGTCACCGGCAAGGCGAATGACTCCAGCTTGGGGGGATTCCAAACCGGAAAGTACGCGAAGCAGGGTGGTCTTACCGACTCCGTTAGGGCCAAGGAGCGCAACCATCTCGCCTTCGTTAATGCGCATGGATACATCGAAGAGAACTTGCACGGATCCATAGGCGAAATCAATGTTGCGGGCCGAAAGAACGGGAACTGCTCCGGACTCAGCGACGGCTTCATCAAAGTCTTGGGTCTCGTCGTCGACTCCAAGTCGGGCATCAAGATCAGGCCCGACGGCACGAATGAGTTTCTTCGACCGACGCCAAAACAAAATCATCGGCAAACTTGCGACAGCGAAGGCGACTGCGTAGGCAGCGCTGCCACCGATGAGCGAACTCAGGGCGCTGATCACCAGAAGTGCAAGGAGTGAGCCGCCAATGGCTGAAAACAGAGATATGCCCACTGCCGTGGGTCGGTCTTCGGGCTGGATAACCGAGAGCATCGTGATGTCGAGAGCAACCCATGCCAGGAATCCGCCGATCGTTGCCAAGGCGAGTTGCGGCGAGATGACCGGCCGTACGAGTCCGATCAGTAATAGGCCGGCAAACCCAATAATCAGACCAAGCGGGATGACTGCTGCCAGTGCTTCAGGTGAGCGGCGGACAGATTTTTCCAAACCACGCGCTACGAGGTAGAGCGTAAGGAATGCAACAGCGCTGGCGATAGTGATGACGAGCGCTGCGGTGCCCTCTTTGAGTTCGCGGGCTTGCGCAAGGCGAATGACAGGAACGATCAACGCTGCCCCGGCACACCAGCCGATCGCAACATAAGAAGTGAGTGCAAATTTCACGGTCGGGATTGATCGCACGCGAAGCGTGGATTCGGACCACGAAGGACGCAAGCCGGCGACGGGATCATCCACTTGCCCCATGGCGCGACGAAGACGATCCGGTTCGGCTCCGCCAATTTTCGTCTCAGTCAGGAGCAATGAGCCCAAGGACAACACGACGGCCAAGATCCCTGAGAGCAGCAATGCTTGGCCTGCGCCAATGTCGATGCCAGCAATTGCGATCCAGGCACAGGCACCACCTAATGCGCTACCGATCAGGGTGCCCATGTGCGTGCGCGCTATCGCGCGTGCACGAGCTTCCGGCACGGTCGAGTCGAAGGCCAGCGTGCGCCAGATAGGGGCGCCCAGTCCAAACAAAACGCCACGAGCCAGCGCCACCAACAGGAACCAGCCAAACGCTGGGATGAGGTTCATCAAGAGGGCAAAGACCGCTGAGTTCACGGCGAAGATCACTGAGGCTGCCGTACGACGATTGAAGGGAACACGGTCGCTGAGTGGTGCACCGACAAGTCCCGCCAAGATGGCCGCAGCGATGATAGTTCCGCCCACGGTGGTGGTGGTCCAGTTGTTGTCGCGTGCGATTTCAGGGGACAGTAAAAGCAAGGTCGTCAAGGGGAGCGCAACCGAAGCGTTGACGAGAGACAGCCCAAGGACCCGGCGTCGAGCGCTGCTAGGAACGGCAACTTTCCACTTCGGGATGGTGATGTCCCCGCTGATACCTACAGCGGTCCGGGCCGCGTCACGTACCGATGCTTCCAGGGTTGGGATTTCTTCTACCCCGACATCGGTTGGGCTAGTTGGTAGCGAACGGGACATTCCCACCTCGGTATAAGAAGCACCCGGGCTTGCCGGATACGGGGTTTAGACAGGTCGTTGATTCGTAAGCAAGTACTCGACCAGTGTTAGTGGCCGCATACTGCCCCTTACCGATTGAACCGCCGAACGTAACAGCAGAACTGTATCCGTTTCCGACCTGCCATGCCGCGTCGCGGAAGGCGTTAGCCGTGAGGTTCTTCGGGGCTTTGTCGATAACAGCCTTGAGGAACAAGTTGGCATCGCAGTACTGCAAGCCTTCCTTGTAATTGGGTCGCACGCCGTCGGGCGGGGTAGCGCCCGCTGAATCGATGATTTGCTTGCAGAGCCCCTGATTGGGGGTAGCAGGGTCTGGAAACGGAATGGCTGGATCTTCGCGGATGTCACCAGCAGGCAAGACACCAAAGCCGATCATGCCGGTCAGTGTGGTGTCGACGATGGTCGACGGGTTGTCCTGTAAGAACAGCGGACTGTCGTAGGAGGAAATCGCAAACTTTGCCTTCGTCGACGTGGCTTCTTGAGTAGACAACATGATGGGCAAAATCCGCGCACCACCGATGACGATGACGCGGTCCAGGCCGGAGTTAGCTGCTCCAGTCAGTGCGGCGGATGAACCAGCGCCGAGGGTTCCGATATTGGCAGTATCGATAAAGAAGGTTCCCGACTTAGTAATGCCGTTGGCAGTCAGGAAGGGCTGGACGATCTCCGTGATGTTTCGTCGAGCAATCTCGTTGTCGACACCAACAACAGCAACTCCAGCGGACCCGTTGAACCACCCCTGGTCCTTGAGCGCGTTCAATTCTGTACGCAGGTAGCCCCCATATTCAGGCCAGCTAGGCGACCATAGGTAAGGGGAAAACTTCTCGAATTCCTTTTGATCTTGGGCGAAAAGGGACTCATCCAACATGATCGTCTTGCGTGAGAAGTAGCACGGGCGCGCGTTGTTTTGGAATTGTCCTTCGAGAACAACAGCGAAAACTTGATCATCCTGGGTGAAAGCGTTGCAAAACGATTCAGCGTATTCGGGGTTGTCGTTACCGCCGCCGTACTTCTTAATGATGGGGACGATCTTTCGACCGTTGAGGCCACCGTTGGCATTGACCGCATTAACGGAGGCTTGAATTTGCTTGATGACTCCATCGGCGCCACCGTAGTTCGCTGTCTTGAAGCCCAAGGATTCTTGGAGGTTGCCCAAGTCGGGGACGATGTAGCCGATTTTGATTGAGTCCGCAGTGATGCCAGGGGACGCGTCATCTGCACCTGCGGCCGATCCCGATCCCGAGCTTCCTGACCCAGAGGGAGCATCGGACTTCGAGCCACATGCAGCCGAGAGGGTGGCGATGAGTGCGAGCGCGGCAAGCCAAGTGATCGTTCGAGTCCAGTTACTGCGAGAAGTCACGAATGTGGGTGCCGAAGACATAGGGATGAGCGTCCTTTGTGGGGCAGTAGGGAAGTGGCCTAGCGCAGGAACGAGCCTTGTCGTTAGGACGACGGCTCCTGGTGCTTCTTGATGTGAGGTTCTTACCCTAAGTCGGGCTGGCGCAAGCGTCAACGACGTTGGACAACACCGATTTCGCACAATCCCTTGCCGGTCAAAGGTAAATGGCGGATGGGTTGACGCTGAACGATGCCTGAATCTATTGTTCACATGCCGGAACGTTAGGCGTTGCCTGATGCTTCAGATTGCAGTGTTTCTTCCCCTCATGTGGTGTGGTGATGTGGTGGGCAAGTACGCGACAATGGCCTTACCCACCTCGTTCCTGACGAGCCGTCGAATGGATACAAAGCGTGACGCGTGGTTCAGTCTTGCGGTTGACATCTTCAATTGCTGCAGTTGCGTTTGTCACAGCAGGTTTGTTGCCGATGGCGAACACCGCACAAGCGGCCGACAACGGGGCATGGTCTGCAGCTCCCACCAAGCAAGGCACCTTTACCGCTCGCCAATATTTCTTTCTTGAACTCTCTCCCGGTGCCACGGTTAAAGACTCCGTCACCGTGAAAAATGCTGGCCAGGTCGCGCAGGTACTCGATCTGTATCCAGCGGATGCATTCAACGTGGAAAGCGGTGCAGGCTTTGCGCTGCGCAAGCGGGGCGATAAGAACACTGACGTTGGATCCTGGATTACTTTGGAAAAGACGCGCGTTGAAGTTCCCCCTGGTGGAAGCGTGAGTGTTCCGTTTACCGTCACGGTCCCTAAGGGTGTGACTCCCGGTGACCATGCGGGCGGCGTGGTGACGATTGAGCCGGCGCCGGCCCCCAGCGGTGACAACAGCCAGATTCAAATCCAGCGAGCCCTGGGTGTGCGCACCTACGTTCGCATCGCTGGCCCTTTGACACCTGCTCTGTCCATCACCAAGGTTGACCTGAAGGTGCGCCCTGCCCGCCTTCCATTTATTGGTCAGCAAGGTGGCGCTACGGTCACGTATTCGGTGCGCAACAGCGGCAACGTGCGACTCACGGCTGATCGCATCATCACACTCGATGGACTTTTCGGGCGAACCTTGCGCAACACCGGGCGAGGCCCGATTCCTGAAATTTTGCCGAACTCAACGGTTGTATTGACAGAGAGTTTCACCAAGATGCCGGTGCTCAATCAAGTGACAGCAAATGTGCGCTTGATTGCAGCGGACGGCAAGGTCGATACGTCGGGATCAGCTACTGCGCTTGCTGTTTCATGGGTCTTCTTGTTCTTGTTGTTCCTCATCGTCGTGGGCATCGTGTTGGCAGTCTTGTGGTCACGACGTGAAGCAAACTTAGTGAGCCAGATGGCCGCTGATGCAGGTCCTTTGTCACCGACAGGAGACCAACTGTGAGCGGTCGCACCAAAGCAGTAGCAGGATCGCTGGCCGTCGGGCTAGCTGCCTTGATGTTGGCTGGGCTCTCCACGGTGGCCCAGGCTGCTGATCCAATTCCCGGAGCGGGCACCACGGTTGGAACGGTTGTTGATCCAGCGAATCCGTTCGCTACGCAAGCAGCCCCGACCGGTCGTACAGCCAGCGTCTCCCCGCCTATCGCGAAGATCGGCGATACGGTCATTGTGACCGGTTCTGCCTGGCCCGCAGGTTCGTTGGTCACTGTTGCGGTGTGTGGCAATAACTATCTGAATGGTTCCGTTGATTGCGAAGCCACTGGCCAAGGCCAGACCACGGCAAATGCCAATGGTGAGATTGCCGTGCAGGTTGCGTTACCGGCCCTGCCTCCTTCTCCGTGTCCTTGCGTTGTTCACCTCGCAACGCTTGCGGATACCAACACCGTGGACGTTCCATTCACCATCACGGGTGCACCGACGGCAACTCCATCGCAGACGGTGAACCGTCGTTCGGTCGATGTGTCGGCACGGCTTACCGGTAGCGGCCCATTCGCCGCCTACATCGGTGGCGCAGCAAAGCGTGAACTGGTTATCTCTGTAACAAATACTGGCTCTTCGAACTTGATTAACCCTGCCCTCAACCTGACAGTGGGCCGCGGTGAAAATCCCGCTACGCCACTGACCAGCCCGAGCGGTCAACAGCCGGCGTTAGGAACTATTGCGCCTGGCCAGACGGTGGAGTATCGCCAAAGCGTCACGCTCGGCCCGCCGGCCTTTGGGCAGTATCGGGTGAAGGGCGAGTTCATCGGTTTGGATTTGATCACTGTCGATCAACAAAAGGTGAACGCGGGAGTTCTCAGTTTCTCTGTCGCGACCTCTAGTTACCCCTGGCTCTTGATTTTGATCGCGTGGCTCTTGCTCCAGATTCCGCTCTTGGGTCTGTACAAGCGCCGCCCCGTGGAGAAGCCGTTGAGTGAAGACCCACTCATTGAGCAACTTCCGGTCGCGTCGGGTGCTCCAGGCTTTGGTGTGAGTGCGTTTGATCCCACGCCGGCCATGGCAGGTGCCCCGGTAGCACTGGCCGCCGCAGTGGCTCGACCCGTGGTTGACACCCCGGCTCCGCCGCCGCCACCCGGTTACCGAGCCATTCAGCCAGCTTCTGCCACACCTCCCCCAGCACCGCTTCCTCCGATGCCAGCGGCACCCGGCGAAGCGCCAAGTGCGGTTCCCGCACCTTCCACGCCGGCTCCTGCGGGTGTGGAAGCACTGCGTGCGTTGTTGCAGCCACCCACGCAGTAACGAGCTAGACGCTCTTCAGCAGGAGTTCAGCAACGGTCATTGCGTTGGTGAGCGGACTGTCATGCGGTCCAGCCATTACCTCGTAAGGGTGACCATTTTCGTCCAGCCGAATCCGCGTGAGTTGACACGGAAACGTAGGTGGAGTGTCCGAGAAAAATACGTAGCGTGCGGGCACGTCATTGGCGGCGGGATTTTCCAACACGACAGGTTCGAGTGACGGACCAAGTGGAGTCGGAACGAGGCGGGTGTTCACAAAGTCCGCGAGAGACTCATTGAGGAAACCTTGCTCAATGCCTACGGGCCTGGCTGGGATGCTCATCGCTGGGTCCAGGTTCTCAGGTGGTGCCGGTGAACCAGGAGGATTGAGGTCCACACCGCGCTCCCCGTTGCGCGGCACGGCTGCATCAAGATAAACAACGCCTGAGACTTTCTCAGCACGCACCTCGAGAACGCAGCGGCACACCAAACCGGCCTGACTATGCGCGACGAGGACCACGGATTCGTCCTGTGAGTCAATGGCTGAGACCACGTCCGCAACCCACTCTCCCAGACCAATTGCCGTACCGACCCGGTCTGAGTGGGGTGCGCATCCAGTCAACGTCGGGGCGATGACCGTGTGGCCGGCCGATGTAAGTAAAGGCGCCAACTGATCCCACGCCCACCCACCGCGAAAGGCACCATGGACTAAGACGAAAGTCGCCATTTAGTTCAGCGCATCCGCAACGTCGTTGCTGGGCCCAGTGTCAAGTACGACGTCAACGAATTCGCGCGGGTAGGACTCGTAGGGCTTCATGTGTTCGTACATCTTTTCCGTGTAAGCCACGTACCCTTCGCGCTGAGTGCATTCGAGGTAAGAGTCAACCTTGTCGAAAAAGCGCATGTTCATAAAGTGGGTGCGATCTTCTTGGCCGCGTACGAGCACTCGACGAATAAAGCCAGGGTGGTCGTCAAAGAATTGCGCGAAGCCTTCAGAGAAATTGATGTACGCGTCCGCGTGTTCCTCGGCGTCGATAGTCCACGCGTGCGAGATGACAATAACCATGCGATGGATAGTACGCGAGTAAATCGTTGGCGGGAGGTTATGCCAACGTGATCGTCATGGTGGCGGTGTAGCGGTCGGCCGACTGGAAGGCAGGAACCGTCAGAGTCAGGGCCGAGGTCACGTTGTAGACACCGCCAGTGGTTCCGGTGGTGAGGTTTTCGTCGGTGTTCTTCGTGCACAGACTTACGGTGCCCGAGAAACTCTGGGCGCTGCTTCCAGCTGCTTGGCCAGGTGCGACCAAGCTGGAATCAAAGCCGGAAATCACGGCTTTGCTGGGCGCGGAGTAGTCCCAGGCGGTGATGTTGGTCGCCGTGGCACAACCAGGGGTTGCCGTCAGGGTCGATTTAGCCATGGACTTTCCGGTTGCACTGGTGAAGTTAGTCAACGTAGCCGTCAGTGACCAGCCGTAACTTCCACCGCGGGTGTCAGAAACGGTGATGTCGTTGAGCGTTCCGCTGATGGGCGCAGGAGCTAGTGGCGAGGTGATGGTTCCTAGATTGACACTGGTCGCGTTGTTGTTTGCGTTTGATGTTCCCAGCACCGGTGTGGTCGTTCCCGATCCATCCGTTGATCCAGAGGTAGACGTGCTGTTGGTGTAGGTGCGCTGGGTCAGTTGTCCCTGGAGCACGCTCAATCGCACGATTTGATCGGTAGCGCACCCCGCTCCACCGGTGGTGTCACCCGTTTGTGCACTGCAATTGCTACTGGGTGAGGCCGGCAAGACACCGGCAATCGTGGTGCGTGCTCCGTAGGACGTCGATGTTTGTGGCGTACAGGCGACTTGTGCTCCCACCAAGTTGGCGTCATCCGCGGCCACAAAGGTGTACTTAAATAACGCCGGTACAAATTCGAGCTTGTCTCCAGCGACGAAAGTTGTGGGTGCTCCCGCACCGGTTGTTGTTGGCACGTTGATGGTTACTGGCATGGGAGCGCTGACCGAGCCGCCGATGGAGATCGTCGTGGAGGAACCGGTGGCTCCGGTGCCGGTCGCGTTGAACAGGGCTGAACCACTTTGTTTGCGAATATCAATGGTGGGTTCGGCGCGCACTTGTGCACCGGTGATCGCAAACGGCAAACTCGCATTCACGCTGGGAAAGTCGTAGGTCACGGAGATCGCTGATCCTGCATCGGATACTTCCGGCGCGGTCATGGTCACTGAATAGTTCGTGATACCCAGGTCGTAGGAAGCGGCCAGTGATGGTGCGTTAAAAGCGCAGACGAACGGCACTGAAATGGTCGCGGCGCCGGCCTGCTGTGCCGAACTCATGCTGAGACCCGTCGCTGCTAGGAGTCCCACCATGACAACGCCGATGCGGCGAGATACGGAGCGCTTCATTAACTCGGGCTCACCTCCCCCAGGAGCACGCGCTTGAGGAATTCGGGGGCCACGAGGGTGCAGTAGTGCGCGCCCTCGAAGTACGGCGCGGTCGATGAATTGCTAGTGGCAACCAGGGCACGCGAGCCAACTTCCGCAACCGCGCCATTGGTGTTGATAGCAGCCACGGGGGGCGTCCACGACGGTCCTACACCCACAACGGTGTCGGCGACGGTCACCAAGGTGTTGGCACTGGCGCCGGGCAGATTGGACGCGGTGGGGTTATAGGGAGCGGCGTTCTTTTCCGTGTTGGTGAGCGATCCCCACACACTGTTAATGGTGTTTTGGTTGATCGATTGGCAGGTGCCGTCGGTGGAAGGCGACGTACTGAGTCCGTCGCCGGCGCTACCAAATCCCCATGCTGGTTCAACAACGAACCGCCCGTTGCCGTACGTCGTTCCGTTGGGCCAGTTGCCCTTGTTCAAGCTCTCCCCGGTACGCATTTTGCAGCGGATCAATTTGGGCTTGGTTAGATCATTGTTTTCGTACTGCACGTAAGCGGTGGTGGAAATCTTTTTCGCTGATGTAACGACAGCAGATTTGGAAAAAACAAAGTCGGATTCGTCCTTGTACACCGTTCCCGTGATGGTGAAGTCGCCGCCGTTTTCCACCAATTTCGAGGTGTCAATGTTGGCGATGCCGATCTGACCCTCAGCACAAAATCGGAAGAAGCCCGTTGACGTGATAATCGTTCCTGGGATGGGAGCCGCGCCTGAGAGCGCAGGCACGGCGAGGATCGCGATGATGCCCAAGAGCACGATCGTGAGTCGGCGGCGGCGCACGCGGTTCTCCTATCAACAAATCTCTGAAGCAATAACCTTTCCAAACGGATTCAGGCACGACAAGGGGTTTGGATTACATTCCGGCAACAGATTGGCCAGCCCAGATCACGCACCGGGCCTGTGAGTGCGAGAAGATGGCGAGGTGACCACCCCCCACGCCCAGATCCAGCGAGCCGACCAAGCCGGGATCGATGCTGCGGTAGCTGTTCTTCGACAGGGCGGGCTGGTAGTTCTACCCACGGAGACGGTGTACGGGCTGGGCGCAGATGCGACGTCTGAACTGGCCGTTGCCCGGATTTTCCAAGTCAAGGGTCGCCCAGCTGATCACCCGGTGATCGTTCATGTGCTTGGTGTGGACGATCTTGATGTCTGGGCTGTCGATGTTCCGTCGTATGCGCGTGAGTTGGCCCAACGATTCTGGCCTGGTCCCATGACTTTGGTGTTATCCCGTCGCCCAGGGGTCGGTGAAATCGCCGCCGGTGGGGCACCCACGATTGCTCTGCGTAGCCCGTCGCATCCGGTCGCGCGCGCTGTCATCGAACAGTTGGGCTCGGGAGTTGCAGCGCCTTCCGCGAACCGATTCGGTCGCGTGAGTCCCACAACTGCGCACCATGTGGTGGAGGAATTGGGGGATGTACTGACCGCCTCTGACTTCATTCTTGATGGTGGTGAATGTGCGATCGGCGTCGAGTCCACCATCATTGACTGCACCGGAGCAGAGCCGATTGTTTTGCGCCCCGGTGGAGTGACCAATGCTGATATCGCGCAGGTGGTCCAGCTTTCGAATCAAACCGTGAGTGACTGGGAGCGAGATATTCGTGCGCCAGGGACCTTGGCCGCTCACTATGCACCGACCGCGCGAGTGTTGTTGGCTGAAGAAGCGGAAGCCGATGCAGTGATTAACGCGGCCCCAGCTGGTGAAGTCGGCCTGCTCTCCATGGTGACCTTTGAGCCGTCCACCGACCGTGCAATCCACCGTCTCGTGGCGCCCGGCAATGTTGACGAGTACGCGCAGGACCTCTATGCGGCCCTTCGTAGGGCTGACCAACTCGGACTGGTCGCGGTAGTTGCCGTTTTGCCACCGGCCGAAGGAATTGGTGTCGCAGTGCGCGATCGATTGCAGCGAGCAGCGACCGGATCTGC
>CALQPL010000013.1 GCA_943332445.1 Bifidobacterium breve | reverse complement strand
GCTCATCGGCCGCATAGCGCGCGAACACATCGGCCAACCCTGGCTCAATGCCGATGCCGACCAATGCCAGACGTTCTGAGTCAACCCAGTGTTGTTCTTGAGCAAATTGCTCATCACCGAGTTTGAGTCCCACCTGCGAATATGGGTCCGTGGGATGCGGTTTAGACAAGGACATCGCCATATCGAGGTAGTCCGCGCCGCCAGCAATAGCGCCTTCAAAGATCGGCATCACAAATCGCGGGTCCACGGCATTGAATACATGGGTGATGTTGTGCTCTCGCACAAGGGCGGCCACTGACTCCGCGTCGGAAGCATCGACTTGAGCTGCGATCAACCGTTTGTCACGAGGAAAACGCCCCACCGTGTGCTCAGCACGAGCCAAGTCGTAGTCGGCGACGACCATCAACTCAAAAAAATCGCGACGCGTAGCAATACCCACGGCCGCTGAACCCACACCGCCTGAACCCAAGGTCAAAATTCGCATAAACCCACTGTATCCACAGATGTGCAGGCGTACCTACCGAAAAAACTCATGTTTTCTGCCTTGCAATGCCGCCGGTTTACCCACATTCGCGAGTAGCGTGAAAAAGCCGCTAGGGCCTGACACGAGGAGTCACTATGACCACCACGCCACAAGAAGCCAGCGATGTTGGTGCCAAGGGTCTCAAGTCTGGTGCACTAGGACTGCTATCCAGCGTCGTCATCGGTGTCTCATCGACGGCACCGGGCTATGCCCTTGCTGCCACTTTGGGTTTTGTTGTCGCCCTCGTCGGCTTGCAGTCACCCATCATCATGATCTTGGCGTTTATCCCTATGTTTTTCATTGCGTACGCCTACCGCGAACTCAATCGCGTTGCACCTGACTGCGGCACCACGTTTACCTGGGCCACCAAAGCATTCGGACCGAAGACTGGCTGGATGGGTGGCTGGGGAATCATCGCGGCAGACGTCATCGTTATGGCAAGTTTGGCTCAAATTGCGGGCTCTTACTTCTTCCTGATGTTTGGAGCCGAGGACCTGGCCAACAACCGATTCTGGGTGACGCTCGTTGGCTGCCTGTGGATCGTCGTGCTCACGTGGGTGTGTTACCGAGGCATTGAACTGTCCGCAAAGTTGCAGTTCGCCTTCCTCGCCATTGAAATCGTCATCTTGTTCATCTTTAGTGCCGTTGCACTTTTCCGCGTGTACTCCAACAACGCGCTCGACACCTCCATCAAGCCCACCTGGAGTTGGTTCAACCCCTTTGCCATCAGTTCCTTTGATGGAAGCCAGTCCACCATTGCCGCATTTTCCGGTGCACTTTTGCTTGCCGTCTTTATTTACTGGGGCTGGGATAGCGCGGTTTCTGTCAATGAAGAGACCAAGGACCCCACCAGCACACCCGGCCGCGCAGCCGTGATGTCAACGCTGATCCTGCTCGGCACCTACTCCATTGTCACCGTAGCCACGATGTCCTTCGCTGGGCTTGAGGCGATCAACGGAAGCGATGATGTGTTTTCGTCGGTGGGCAGTCAGGTCCTTGGTGCCAACTTTGACAAGTTCTTGATCTTTGCGATTTTGACCTCAGCGGCAGCATCAACACAGACCACGATCTTGCCGACGTCGCGCGTGGCTTTGTCGATGGCGGCCTACGAAGCTCTGCCCCCGAAGTTTGCACAAACCCACAAGCGTTACCTGACCCCAACGGTTGCCACGGTAGCCATGGGTGGCGTCTCCATCGTGTTCTACGTCCTCTTGGCGTCGATTTCAGACAACATCCTTGGTGATGCCGCGCTCTCGGTGGGATTGCTCATCGCTTTCTACTACGGACTGACCGGATTCGCCGCGGCTTGGTATTTCAAGAACGACCGTGGCACCACCCTCAAAGATGCATTGGTTCGTGTTGTCTTGCCATTCCTTGGCGGTGTCATTCTTTTAGCTGCCTTTGTTGAAACGTTGATCAGTAACTTCAATCCAGACAACTCCGAAACCACCCTCACAGTCCTTGGCGTCACCATGGGCGGCATCTTCGTGATCTCGGTGGGATCACTCCTGCTGGGTGTGATTTTGATGTTTGTCACTCAATGGCGTTCGCCGCACTTCTTCACCGGTGAAACCCTGAACCGCGACACCGAAATCGTTGTCCTTGAAGGCAACCGCCGAGACCTCTTGGCACCGGCAATGCCTGATGCTCCGTCTATGGAACAGACAGTGGTTCCACCGATGTCAGTGGCTGAACTGGAGAAGGACGAAGAGGAAGCGCGCGAAGAGCGCGACACCCTCTAGGAGATCCCGGACCCAACCGCCCTGGTCAGTGGGCGTTACTCGCCAGGGATTCGATCAGCCAGCAAAGGCTGTTTGGGGTCCCAATGTGTGCCATCACGCAGGTCCTGGCGACGACGAGCAATCGCAGAGATTGCTTCAAGGACGACTCGATTGCCTAACGCTGCCGTGATGTCGGCGTGGTCATAGGGCGGACTGACTTCTACGACATCCATTCCCAGGACCGGAAGCTCAAGACAGATTCGTCGCACGGCATCAAGCAGTTCGCGAGCAGTCAACCCCCCAGGTTCTGGAGTGCCGGTACCCGGCGCATGAGCGGGATCGCACACGTCAACGTCAACAGACAAGAACACGCCATCACATTCATCCATCGCGATGGAGAACGCCTCGGTCAAACATTCGTTCAACCCACGCGCACCAATTTCCGACATCTCGTAGGAACGCATGCCCTGCTGAGCCATCCAGTCCAACGTCTCCGGAGGTGGCCAATATCCGCGCAAACCAATTTGCAAGAAGCGGTCCCCTCGCGCTGCACCGGATTCGATCAGGCGGCGCATGGGTTGGCCGTGGCCAATCAGTGATCCGAACTCAATATCACCGGTATCGGCATGGGCATCGAAATGCAGAACACCGACTCGACCCCAGCCGCGGGCACGAGCCACCGCGGTCACATCGGGCCAGGTGACGGTGTGGTCGCCACCAAGGATGATCGGGATGGCACCGGCCTCAGCGATCTTTTGGACCTGAACTTCCAACGCTGCGCACGAGGCGGCCGCATCACCAGAGAACATTTCGACGTCACCGGCGTCCACCACGCGCATGTCGTGCAATCCATCAACACGCATCGCCAGCGAAGGACGCGAGCCATCATGCGGCAAGTAGTCCGTCATGCGAATGGCCTGTGGACCCATGCGAGCACCCGAGCGATAGGACGTTCCGCCGTCAAAGGGCGCACCCACGATCACCACATCAGCTAGCGCATAACTCGCAGGCTCATCAAGGTCGCACTTGTCCACACCCAGGAAAGTGATGTCAGGTCCGTACTGTCCGCCGTATCGAGTCATATTCTCAGCCTATTCATTTGCTCAGCGTGATTTAGTCGTTTTGCGGGAAGCCTAAGTTGATCCCACCGTGGCTTGGGTCCAACCATCGTGACGTAATGACCTTGCCACGAGTAAAGAAGTGCACGCCGTCCATGCCGTGAGCATGAGAGTCGCCGAAGAGTGAGGCCTTCCACCCACCAAAGGAGTAGTACGCCATGGGGACTGGGACGGGCACGTTGATGCCGACCATGCCGACTTCCACATCGTGTTGGTAACGACGCGCCGCTCCCCCATCATTGGTGAAGATCGCCGTGCCATTGCCATAGGGATTGGAATTGACGAGCTCCAAGGCGGCGTCATACGTGGGAACGCGCAGGACCGCCAGAACTGGCCCAAAGATTTCATCGGTGTAGATCGTCATGTCGGGTGTCACGTGATCAAACAGTGTTGGCCCGAGCCAGAAGCCGCCGGGTTCACCATCAACGGTGGGTTCACGGCCGTCCACAACAACGGTGGCGCCCGCATCAACGCCGGCTTGAACGTAACTAGCGACCTTGTCGCGATGTTCGCCGGTCACCAGCGGTCCCATGTCGCATGATCGACGGCCATCACCGGTGACCAGGGAGTTCATCCGATCCACGATCTTGGCAATGAGGGCATCGGCGACCGGTTCCACGGCTACGAGTGCAGAAATGGCCATGCACCGCTCTCCAGCGGAACCAAAGCCAGCATTCACCGCGGCATCCGCGGCCAAATCGAGGTCGGCATCTGGCAAAACCACCATGTGGTTCTTCGCTCCACCGAGGGCCTGAACACGCTTGCCATGTGCAGTTCCGGTTTCGTAGACGTAACGTGCAATCGGGGTGGAACCAACAAAAGAAATGGATTTCACATCCGCGTGGGTGAGCAATGCGTCAACAGACTCCTTGTCGCCGTGCACCACGTTAAAGACACCATCGGGTAGGCCGGCTTCTTTCCACATGTGCGCCAACAGCAGCGAGGCCGACGGGTCCTTTTCGCTGGGCTTGAGAATCACCGCGTTACCGGCAGCGATGGCGAGTGGAAAGAACCACATCGGAACCATGGCTGGGAAGTTAAAGGGCGAGATGATCGCCGTCACACCCAAGGGCTGGCGGATGGAGTAGGAATCCACGTTTGTGGAAACGTTCTCCGAGAAGCCACCTTTGAGCAAGTGTGGAATGCCGCAAGCAAATTCAACGACTTCTAGGCCTCGGGTGACTTCACCTAACGCGTCACTGAGGACTTTGCCGTGCTCAGCGGTAATCGCTGCTGCAACTTCGTCTTTGCGAGCATTCAAGATTTCCCGAAAAGCAAACAGCACCTGCGCTCGTCGGGCGAGTGAGGTTTGACTCCATGACGCAAAGGCAGCCTGAGCGGCTTCCACGGCTTCGTTGACCACGGCCGTGGATGCAAGGTCGACGACACAACTGACTTTGCCCGTGGCAGGATCAAAAACGTTGGCGGTGCGCTGGCTTTGGCCGGCGTAGGACTGGCCATTGATCCAGTGGGTTATTGCGGTGGACACCACGTGTCTCCTGTCATGAGTCGAACCCTAATCCTGCTTTGTCTAGCGTACGCAACCATAGATTGCGCTTGCCTTCGCGGCGATCAGCTAAGGCAATCGAACGCCGCGTGAGTTCTATGCCGGCAAACCGAACCGGTTCGGGTGGGAAGGGAACAGGTTTGGTCTTCACCATCTTTAACCTGGTGCGTTCGTTGTCTATTCCATCGAGCAGATCCAGCATCACCTGTGCGCCAAAGCGCGTTGCGCCAACACCCAGACCGGTGTAGCCAGCCACGTAAGCCACCTTGCCCTTGAAGGCTGTTCCCCAAAAGGCTGTAAAGCGACTGCATGTATCAATCGCGCCACCCCAAGCATGGGTGAATTTCACACCTTCCAATTGCGGGAAGGTCTCAAAGAATTGATGAGCCAACGCATCAAAGGTTTCGGTGCGCTCGTCATAGCGGGCATTCACCTTCCCGCCGAAGTAATACACGGCGTCATAACCACCCCACAGAATCCGATTGTCTGCGCTCAACCGGTAATAGTGGAACTGATTGCCAGCATCCCCCACACCCTCGCGACCATTCCAACCGATACTGGCGAGTTGTTCAGCGGTGAGCGGCTCGGTCATGAGCACGTAGTCATAGACCGGGACCACGTAGTGAGAGATGCGTTGCAGCAAAGGGGGGAAAATATTTGACGCCAACGCCACACGCGAGGCACTGACATCTCCCGCTGATGTCGTGGCCAGCATGCCCGTCGGGGTGGCCTTCAATGCGGTCGCGGGTGTTTGTTCAAAGATGCGCACCCCAAGCGAGAGGCAAGCATCACGCAATCCCCACACCAACCGGGCCGGATCAACGATTGCCACAGCATCAGGTTCGAGCAAGCCCGCTAGGTACGTCTGCGAGTTCAACCGAGCTCGCACACTGTCTTGATCGAGGAACTCAACATGCATTCCTCGTTCAATCATCAACTCGGCGGTTTCTTTCAGGCCATCTACCTGCCACGGCTCCACTGCTACATCAAGTTCGCCCGAACGCTGCCAGTCACAGTCAATGTCGAACTCGGCAATGGTTTGTTCGATCGCCTCTAAGTTCTCTTGGCCTAACCGAATCAAGGTTTCGAGTTCATCAGGGAAGCGATCGAGTCCGTTGCGAAAACCATGCGTCAAACTGGCCGAGACAAAACCACCGTTGCGACCGGATGCTGCCCATCCGACGCTTCCGCCTTCAAGAACAACAACATCGCGCTGCGGATCGGCCTGTTTGGCCAACAGGGCTGTCCACAATCCGGTGAAGCCTCCACCGATCACCAATAAGTCGCACGATATGTCGGCCGCAAGGGCGGGCATCGGTTGTGGGCGGTCGGGATTGTCGAGCCAGAACGAAATATTGGTGACGTTGTTCAGTGCAGGATGAGATGGCTGGGTCGCAGGAGATGCCACGAGTTATCGCCGCTTCACCTTTCCGGCCAACTGCGCCAGCAAAACCACGGCGAGAGCGCCAAAGAACATCAACGAACCAATCACATTTACCTGTGGTGGAACTCCACGAGCCGCAGATGCCCACACATAAACCGGGAATGTGGTAATCGATGGGCCCTTGTTGAAGTACGTGATGATGAAGTCGTCAAAGGACAAACTGAAGGCCAGAAGGGCCGCCGCTGCAATTCCTGGAGCCACCAAGGGCAAGGTGATGTAGCGAAATGTTTGGCGTTCATCGGCATACAGGTCCATGGCTGCTTGTTCTAGCCGCGGGTCAAGCACCGCTAGACGAGCCTTAACCGTCACCACAACGAAGCTGATGGTGAACATGATGTGGGCGATCAAAACGGTCACGATCCCCAACGGGATACGAGTGTTCAGGAACAGGGCCAACAACGATGAACCCATCACCACTTCGGGTGTGGCCATAGGCAAGAAGATGGTCAGGTTGGTGGATTGCCGGCCACGAAAGCGGTGGCGAACCAACGCAAAGGCGATCATCGTGCCCAGCAGTGTTCCGGCGAGCGTCGCCAACACTCCAATTTGCAAACTTGTTCCCACGGCTCGACAGATATTTGGGTCAACACAAATATTCGTCCAGGCATCAGTGGAAAATCCCACCCAACTGACCGAACCACGACCATTGGGCAGTCGATCGTTAAAGGAGAAAGCAAACACCACAGCAATGGGCAAGAACAGGTAGATCAAACCTAAGATTCCAATGGCTGGAATGAAGTGCGAGCGAAGATAGCGCGTGAACCGGTAATGCAGCGGCAAACGGGCGTCGGTGGCTTTCTCGATTGCAATGGCCATCAGAGGAGCTCCTCTGTTCCGGCACGGCGAATGTAGGTGAACACCACAACCAAAATCACAGCCATGAGCGAAAAGGACAACGCAGCGGCCGTTGGCAACGCATCGCGAGCAAATTGCGTCTGGATCACGTTGCCGATCATGCGGGTCCGTGGACTACCCAACAACTGAGAGTTGATGAAGTCGCCAGTGGCCGGAATAAAGGTCAGCAAAGTTCCAGCAACGATTCCTGGCATAGCAAGCGGGATGGTGACCCTTTGCAAACCAATCCATGGCCGGGCATACAAGTCAGCAGCTGCCTCAATCAATCGTGGATCGATGCGTTCGAGGCTGGCATACAGCGGGAGAACCATGAACGGCAAGAAGTTATAGACCAACCCAAACACCACCGCTAACGGAGTAGCGAGGATTCGGTCGTCGGGTAACAGGTGCAACGAGTTAGCAACCGTGGTGACAAATCCGTCATCGGCCAGGATCGTCTTCCAGGCATACGTACGAATCAAGAAACTACAAAAAAACGGTGCAACGATCAACACCAGCAGCAGGTTGCGCCACCTACCCGCGCGAAAAGCAATGAAATAAGCAAGTGGAAACGAAATGATCAGGCACAAGATGGTTGCCAGGCCCGCGTACCAGAACGAGCGCAGGAATTCTGTGTCGTACTTCGAAAGAGCCTCGGTGTAGTTCTGCCACCTCAGCGCCGACGCGTAGCCCGCGGAAGGGCCTGACCCCAACGGCCGTTCCAGGCTGGTAAGAAACAAACTTCCCAACGGAATAACAAAGAAGAACACCAACCACGCCATACCCGGAATGAGCAAGAAATAAGCGGTCTTGCCTTTGCGTTTGACGCGCTCGGGTGGGGCTTCCCCACCAGGAGCGATGGGAACACCAGGCGTCAGGGCAATCGCCATGTCAGCTGGACTCCGTCACAGCTTCAGCAATAGCCCCACTGAGGTCCATGACTCCGGCGTCAACGTTTTCATGGCCCGCTAGTCCGAATGAGTGCGACTTTTCCCAGGTCAGCGAGACTTCGTCGCCCACGCGAATGCGATCTCCACCCGCGAGGTTTTGCTCGAAAGCAATCAGCTCTTGCCCCCACGGGGTGCGAACCAAGTACTGAGTACTCACACCGACGAACGAAGCATCAGTAACCGTCCCGACAATGGAGTTGGTCGCTTCGGTATCGGAAGCGGCCCCTAACGCAATGCGCAATTTCTCCGGGCGGATGCCAACGATGATTTGTCCTTCATTTTGAACCGCCCGCGCCGTGGGGACAGCCCACTTGTTGCCGTAAGCCTGCACGACCAGCTGTGCTCCATCGCGATCTACGACTTCAGCTTCCATCAGGTTGGCTTGACCCAAGAAGTTCGCCACAAAAGCCGTCTTGGGAAGTTCATAGATTTCCTCAGGGGCACCCATTTGCTCAATGCGTCCTGAATTCATGACCGCAACGGTGTCCGCCATCGTCATGGCTTCTTCTTGATCATGTGTGACGTGAACAAAGGTCGTACCAACGTCGACCTGAATGCGCTTAAGCTCAATTTGCATTTGACGGCGAAGCTTGAGGTCCAATGCACCCAACGGTTCGTCGAGAAGCAGCACGTCCGGTTGATTAATGAGCGCTCGTGCTACGGCGACGCGCTGCTGCTGACCACCGGAGAGTTGGGCGGGCTTTCGTCGAGCCAAGTCAGATAGTTCAACCAGATCAAGCATGTCAGACACCTTGGTCTCGATGTCTTTTTCACCTCGACGCTTCAGACCAAATGCGACATTGTCGTGAATGGTCAGGTGTGGAAACAGCGCGTAGTTTTGAAAAACGGTATTGACTGGACGCTGATAGGGCGGCTTGATGGTGACGTCTTGCTCGCCAATAAAGACCCGTCCCGACGTAGGATCCTCAAGACCGGCAACGATGCGCAAGGTCGTGGTCTTGCCGCAACCTGACGGTCCCAGCAAAGCGAAAAACGAGCCAGCCGGAATCGTCAAGGAGATGTCATCCACGGCTCGAACGCCGGAATAGTCCTTGACTAAGTTGACCAGCCGCAGATCTTCCACTTTGCCGGATGAACTCGATGACGCCACTATCACTCCTTATTCACCGAACGTGGTGAGAAATTACGCTCCTACGACATCGTTGAATAGTTGGGTGTAGTTGTCGTTTTCCTCAGCGGTAAGAACCTTAAAGATCTGGGTGTTGGCCAAGAATTGCTCCGACGGGAAGATCAATGGGTTCTTCGCCAGCTCAGCATCGAGTTTTTGCACCGTGGGCTTGGCCGAAGGAACTGGCGTGACGTACGTGACGCCACCAGCAATGAGACGACCAGCGTTTTCGGGGTCGTAGTAGAAGTTCATCGCCTTTTCAGCATTGGTCTTGTGGGACGCCAGTGCCGGAATCAACATGTTGTCTGTCCAGTACGTTGCACCGCTCTCAGGGACAAACCAAGCCAAGTCGGGGTTGCCGTCCACGTCACCCGACCACGCCGTTGAAGCGGCAATTGCACCTGATTCAAGCTCTGGCAGGTAGCCGTTGCCCGTTACCTGACGCACTTGACCCGAATCAACCTTGTCCTTCAGTACAGCCAATGCGTCCTGGAAGTCTGCATCGGTGAAGTTACCGATGTCCTTGCCCTGACTCATCATGATCAGACCCATGGTGTCGCGCATTTCGCTCAACACCGTGATGCGGCCCTTGAGCTTGGGATCCCACAGGTCATCAATGGACTTGATCTCTGACTTGCCGGTCAGCTTCTTGAACACCTTCTTGTTAATACCAATTCCAGCAAAGCCACTCATCCACGGCAACGAGTAGTTGCGGCCTTTATCAAAGGGGACTTCCACCAGCTGTGGTCGCAAGTTCTTGGCGTTGGGAATGTTTTCCTTGTTCAACGGCAAGGCCCAGCCGTTGGCAATCCACTTGCCCGCCATCCAGTCCGTCAACACCACAATGTCGTATCCCGTGGGCTGTTGACGCTGAAGTTGCTGCTGGACTGAGTTCGTGAAGGTGATGTTGTCGTCGATCTCGGTGGTGTAGTTGACGTCAACGCCGCTTTGCTTTTCAAAAGTGGTGAGGGTCGATCCCTTTCCACCTTCTTTGTCCATGTAGGCCGGCCAGTTTTGCCAGCGCAACTTCTTTTCGGTGGCCGAAAGGTCCTTGCCAGCAGCAGCCGTGGTTGACGGTGTTGAACCGTTGCCTGATGCCCCACACGCTGCCAAGAAAGCGGCGAGCGCGACACCGCCGGCGCCCGCTAGCACCGTTCGACGTTGCATGGCACCGCGTAAAAGGGCGGCGGATTCGGGAGTAATTTCCTGTTCCTGATTCATGATGCCTTTCCCTTAACTCGAGGGGTGCTTGGTATGTACAACGTACTGCGAAAAATGCAGCCTTGTGCCGTATTTATGCCTCAATATTTGCCATGACGTGCTTAATGCGCGTGTAGTCCTCAAACCCATACATGGACAGGTCCTTGCCATAGCCCGAGTGCTTGAAACCACCATGGGGCATTTCTGAAAGGAAGGGGATGTGGGTGTTAATCCACACGCAACCGAAGTCCAGGCTGCGTGACATCCGCATGGCCCGCCCAAAATC
>CALQPL010000012.1 GCA_943332445.1 Bifidobacterium breve | reverse complement strand
CTGGTGGGTGAACGCTTGAGCCTGAGCGCTGGTGGATTCACGGCAGCCTTGGCTTTGGCTCAACAAACCGGAGCGCGGTTGGCGTGGATTCCTCGTCGAGCGGGTGAACGCGGTGCGCTCGACGCCGGTGCCGCACCGACGTTGTTGCCCGGCGGTCGTCCGGTCGAATCCGTTGCGGCTCGTGCGGAGATTGCTGCCGCTTGGGGCGTTTCGGAACTTCCAGCTGAAGCCGGTCGCAATGTCGAGCAAATCCTTACGGCCGCTAACCGAGACATGCTCGGTGCATTAGTGGTCGCTGGTGTCGAAATTTCCGACTTGCCCGACCCACATGCTGCTCGTCACTGCTTGCACTCATCAGAGTTCATCGTCAGCTTTGAGGTGCGTCGTAGTGAAGTCACTGATCACGCGCACGTGGTATTCCCTGTTCCTCCGATTGCTGAGCGCAATGGAAGCCTGATCAACTGGGAAGGTCGCGTCCGCGAGATTGAAGCCGCATTGGCTACACCGACAATGTCCGAAATTCGCATTTTGAGCGCGTTGGCCGAAGAGCTTGATCTGGATTCGGACGAGGCCATCTCGTTGGGCTTTAGTGATGCTGCTGGTGCTCGCGCGGAACTTGATGCCTTGGGCTCATGGTCCGGCGATCGAGTTGCAGTGCCTGCCGTTGCCTCCGCATCCGCCGTAGCCGGTGGAATTACTTTGGCATCGTGGCGCCCACTGCTCGACTTGGGACTGGGTCAAGATGGTCAAGACTCGTTGGCGGCAACAGCGCGCAAGAGTGTGGCCCGACTCTCGGCCGCTACGGCGACCAAGGTTGGCGCGTCGAATGGATCACCAGTGACCATTTCAACTAGCCAGGGCGCCATCACGCTTGCATTGGAAATCACCGACATGGTGGACGACGTGGTGTGGGTGCCGATGAACTCGACCGGCTCGCGGATCCTGACTGACCTGGGCGTAGTGCCCGGGGCCACAGTTGAGGTTTCGGGAGGTGCCGCATGAGCGTTCCCTTCGGGCTTGATCCAGGCTGGTTAATCCTGCTGAAGTCATTGGTGATCTTCGTCTTCCTGGTGTTGGTGACTCTTTTCACGATCTGGCTTGAACGTCGCGTCGTGGCCCGCATGCAAATGCGCATCGGCCCCAACCGCGTGGGCCCCTTTGGTCTGGTTCAAGGTCTGGCTGACGGTGTCAAGCTGGCGCTGAAGCAGGACATCATCCCTGCGCTTGCCGATCGCTCTGTCTTTATCCTGGCGCCGATCATTTCTGCCACCACCTGCTTCATCGCCTTTGCGGTCATCCCGTTGGGGCCGACCGTTTCGATCTTTGGCACGTGGACCAACCTGCAGTTGACCGACTTCCCGGTCGCGGTGCTGTTCATTTTGGCCATTGCATCCATTGGCATCTACGGAATTGTGCTTGCCGGTTGGTCGTCTGGATCGACCTATCCGCTGCTGGGCGCATTGCGCTCATCAGCGCAGATGATTTCCTACGAAATCGCCATGGGGCTCTCACTCGTAGCCGTGTTCTTGTACGCGGGTTCGATGTCCACTTCCGAAATCGTGTCGGCGCAACAAAACGTCTGGTACGTCGTGCTGTTGCTGCCGTCATTCTTGATCTACACCACGTCCATGGTGGGCGAAACCAACCGTGCACCGTTTGACTTGCCCGAGGCCGAAGGCGAGCTGGTCGGTGGATTCCACACCGAGTACTCGTCGTTGAAGTTCGCGCTGTTCTTCTTGGCCGAATACATCAACATGGTCACCGTTTCAGCATTGGCAACCACGTTGTTCTTGGGTGGATGGCGCGCACCGGCTCCGATCTCCACGGTCTGGGCTGGAGCAAACTCCGGTTGGTGGCCGTTGGCTTGGTTTGTCGCCAAGCTCTTCGCCTTCATCTTTGTTTTCATCTGGTTGCGTGGAACGCTTCCACGACTTCGTTACGACCAGTTCATGAAGTTTGGCTGGAAGGTATTGATTCCCGTCTCACTGGTGTGGATTGTCATCGTGGCCACGGCTCGCGCCCTGCGTCAGTCCGCCAACGTTGACTCGTCGTCGCTTTTGGTCGTCGTCGGTGTCATTTTGACGATCTTGGTGGTCCTCAGTTTTGTGCTAGACGCAATGATCAGTCGCCGAATGCCCCGCGAGATCGAACCAGAGCCGGAATTTGATGCCTTTGCGGGCGGATTCCCGGTGCCACCATTGCCTGGCCAGAAACTTCCGACTCCGGCAGCTTCGGCCCAAACGATTTCCTCAACTGAAGGGGACTCACGTGGCTGACGTCATCGGAACCATCAAGGGATTTGGTGTCACCTTCGGGACGATGTTCAAGAAGGTCAACACCGAGCAGTACCCCGAGGAAAAGCGCGGTCGCGACTTTCCTATCGAGCCGCGCTTCCACGGGCGTCACCAGCTCAACCGGTACCCCGACGGTCTAGAAAAGTGCATCGGTTGCGAACTGTGCGCATGGGCCTGCCCGGCTGACGCTATTTTTGTTGAAGGTGGCGACAACACCGAAGACAATCGTTTCTCACCCGGCGAGCGTTACGGCAAGGTCTATCAAATCAACTACTTGCGTTGTATTTTGTGCGGCTTGTGCATCGAGGCTTGTCCCACACGCGCATTGACCATGACGAATGAATACGAACTAGCCGACGACGATCGTGGCCGCTTGATCTTTACCAAGGAACAACTCTTGGCACCGCTCATGGAAGGCATGATTTCGCCGCCGCACCCCATGGTGGCCGGAACCACGGATACCGATTACTACCAAGGCAAGATCTCTGGTCCTGATGCGCACCAGGAGCTCGCCCGCACCCGCGAGCCCGAAAACCGCGATGGGGTCAGCCAGTGACCACTTACCTTGCAACTGGAGTAGCGACAGTGTCAGCGGGCGAAACCTTTGCCTTCTGGGTGCTGGCCATCCTGACCGTGGGCGGCGCGATTGGAATGCTGCTTTCGCGTAAGGCGGTTCACTCCGCATTGTGGATCGCTTTGACCATGGTCAGTCTTGCGGTGCTCTATTTGATCAACGCGGCACCGTTTTTGAGCATGGTGCAGATCATCGTGTACACCGGAGCAGTCATGATGCTGTTCCTCTTCGTCCTGATGTTGATCGGTGTCGATGCGGCTGACTCCTTGGTCGAAACGATTAAGGGTCAGCGCCTTGCCGCTGTATTGGTCGGCATCGGATTTGGCTTGTTGCTCTTGGCCGGCGTGGGCGGTTTGACCGTCAATGAAGTCAAGGGACTAGATGCAGCGACGAGCCAAGCGGGTGGCAACCTTCAAGCCGTTGCACAACTGATCTTTGGCCGTTACGTCTTGGCGTTTGAAGTCACCAGCGCCTTGCTGATCACCGCTGCCGTTGGTGCAATCGTTTACACGCACCGTGAGCGTCTGGTGGGTAAGCCGACGCAAGCCATGATTTCGCGAGCTCGGTTTACCTCGGTCACCGCGCCACGAAGCCCGATGCCGGCTCCTGGTGTGTTTGCCAATCACAATGCGGTGGACACTCCTGCTCTGCTTCCCGATGGCTCCCCGGCGCTGGATTCGGTGCCTGCTCCATTCCAAGTCGAAGAAGCCCGCACCTTCACCACTGCAGATGGTCGAGTCATTACTGCTGTTTACCCCGAGGGGGATGACAAATGAACCCGATGAACTACATCTACCTCTCGGCTGCGCTGTTTAGCATCGGTGCATTTGGAGTGTTGTTCAGGCGTAACGCCATCGTGGTGTTTATGTGTGTCGAGTTGATGCTCAACGCCGCCAACCTTGCCTTCGTCACTTTTGCACGGATCAATGGCACCCTCGATGGGCAGGTGGTGGCCTTCTTCGTGATGGTCGTTGCTGCCGCTGAGGTGGTTATTGGACTTGCCATCATCATGTCCATATTTGCTACTCGTCGATCAGCATCGATCGACGAAGCTAACTTGTTGAGGTCCTAAGTTGATGGAGACCATAACCGCTGCGAGCGGTACTACGTCCTTGACTTGGCTGCTCATCGCTCTGCCACTAGCCGGAGCTTTGATCTTGCTGGGCACCGGTCGCGTGACCAACAAGTGGGGTCACCTGCTGGGTGTGGCCACGATTGCTGGCTCGTTCGGTGTTGCGGTGGCTCTGTGGCTGAACTTACTTTCCAAGCCTTCTGAAGACCGCGCTGTTCGACAGTTCCTTTTCACCTGGCTTGATTTGGGCCGGTTCAAGGTAGACGTTGCATTGCAACTCGACCAACTCTCGATGGCCTTCGTCCTGCTCATCACCGGCGTTGGTTTGTTGATTCATATCTACGCTGTGGGTTACATGAAGGGCGATGATGGACGTCGTCGTTTCTTTGGTTACCTCAACCTCTTCGTCGCGGCCATGCTGTTGCTGGTCCTCGCCGACAGCTACGCCCTGCTCTATATCGGCTGGGAAGGCGTCGGTCTGGCCTCTTACCTGTTGATTGGTTATTACCAAACGCGCGATACGGCCGGTCCAGCCGCCAAGAAGGCCTTTGTGGTTAACCGCGTCGGCGACATCGGAATGTCCGTGGCGATCATGCTCATGTTCGCCGCTTTTGGAACCGTGACTTTCCAAGGTGTTTTTGAAGCAGCCCCTGGCGCAAGTTCGGCGATGGTGACCGGCATTGGCCTCATGCTCTTGTTGGCAGCGTGTGGAAAGTCTGCTCAATTCCCGCTGCAGTCGTGGTTGTTGGATGCGATGGAAGGTCCTACCCCGGTGTCGGCATTGATTCACGCCGCAACGATGGTCACCGCCGGTGTGTACCTGATTGCTCGCTCGAACCCGATCTTTGACCTTGCCCCCACCGCGCAGATGGCCGTGATCATCGTTGGTTTGATCACGTTGCTCGCGGGAGGCATCATCGCCAGCGCCAAGGACGACATCAAGAAAGCCTTGGCCGGCTCAACCATGAGCGCTATCGGTTACATGATGCTGGCGGTGGGACTTGGTCCCACAGGCTACGTCTTTGCCATTGCCTTCCTGTTGGCTCACGGATTCTTTAAAGCTGGACTGTTCCTTGGTGCCGGCTCGGTGATGCATGGGATGAACGATCAAGTCAACATGCGCCGGTTTGGTGGTCTGCGTTCAGTCATGGCTATCACAACGGCGACCTTTGGTTTGGGCTACTTGGCCATCATCGGTATTCCACCGTTGGCTGGCTACTTCACCAAGGACTTGATCATCGAGTCAGCCATGGCGCGCAACCCCATCATTGGTGGTCTTGCGGTTATCGGTGCAGGACTCACGGCCTTTTACATGAGCCGCATCTTCTTTATGACCTTCATCGGTAAGAAGCGCTGGACTGAGGATGTCCACCCGCACGAATCGCCCTGGTCAATGACGGTGCCGATGTTGGTTCTCGCCATCGGCTCGGTGGCTTCGGGCTACTTGTTGATGCGTGATAACACGTTAGAGAAATGGCTGGAGCCAGTGACGGGTTTTGTTGAGCCAGAGGGTTCGTTGGCTCCCGCAGTGGTGACGGGAATTTCGTTGGCAGCTGTCGCCGTGGGAATTGTCGCTGCGATCTTGCTCTACTTGCGTCGCGATGTGCCTCAGGTTGCTCCTGAGAAGGTGTCCTTCTTGGTCCTCGCAGCGCGTAAAGACTTGTTTGGCGATGCTTTCAACGAAGCAGTCTTCATGCGTCCTGGTCAGTGGCTGACGCGCTCGCTGGTGTGGGTCGACAACAAGGTCATCGATGGTGCTGTTAACGGAGTCGCTGCATCCTTGGGCGGCCTGTCAGCGCGGGCTCGTCGAATCCAAACGGGATACACCCGTTCTTACTCGTTGGTGATGCTCTCAGGTGCGCTCTTAGTCCTGGTCCTTCTTGCGATTGTGGGGCGCTGACATGAAAAACGTTCCCTGGTTGCTCATTGCTGGATTGGTTCCGCTGGTGGGAACCGCGCTGATTGCCGTTGTCCCACGTAAGTCGTGGGTTCGCGGGATTGCTCTTGGAACATCCCTGGTCACGTTGGCCGTCGTCATCGCGATGGCCACCCAATTCCAGATCGGTGGACCCGACAAGTTCCAGTTCGTCACCACGTATAGCTGGATCCCTGCCTTTGGCGTGAGCTTCACGCTGGGCGTGGACGGAATCGGGTTAGTTCTTGTCGCCCTGGCAGCGTGTTTGGTGCCGGTGGTCCTGATCGCTTCGTGGCGCGATGTCGAGCCACCTGGATCGATCAAGAGTTACTTCGGACTCATGCTCGTTTTGCAGTCGATGATCATTTGGGTCTTTTCGGCACTGGACGTGTTCTTGTTCTACCTGCTCTTCGAAGCAATGTTGATCCCCGCGTACCTGTTGATCGGTCGTTTTGGTGGCGCCCAACGTTCTTACGCGGCGATGAAGTTCTTGCTCTACAGCCTCTTTGGTGGATTGATCATGCTCGCGGCCCTCATCGGGTTGTATGTGGCGAGCCAAACCCTCTTGGGCAACGGAACCTTTGACTTCCAAACGTTGAGCTCGTTGCAGATCAACACCGGATTGCAAAACTGGCTCTTCCTGGGATTCTTCTTGGCCTTTGCCATCAAGGCACCCCTGTGGCCACTGCACACTTGGTTGCCCGACGCTGCTTCTGAGGCCACGCCTGGCACTGCCGTGATGTTGGTCGCCTTGATGGACAAGGTCGGCACCTTCGGCATGATCCGTTACTGCCTGCAATTGTTCCCAGATGCTTCTCGCACGTTCGCCTTCACCATTTGCATTTTGGCGGTCGTCTCCATCGTTTACGGAGCGCTCGTGGCGATTGGCCAAACGGACATCATGCGCTTGATCTCGTACACATCTGTTTCGCACTTTGGTTTCATCATCATCGGAATCTTTGCTTTCACCACCCAAGGTCAAACCGGGTCGGTGTTCTACATGGTGGCGCACGGATTCAGCACTGCGGCGCTGTTCCTCATCGCTGGCGTGATGATGGCTCGCGGCAAGTCGCGCAACATCGCGGACTACGGCGGCGTGTTCAAGGTCGCTCCGCTGCTGGCTGGCTTTGTATTGATAGCCGGTCTTTCTGGGTTGGCGTTGCCAGGTATGGCGAGCTTCCCTGGCGAGTTCCTCGTCCTGGTGGGTTCATTCCTGCGCTATCCCGTGCTGGCCATCATCGCCACTGTCGCGATCGTGCTGTCAGCTGTCTACATCTTGTGGCTGTACCAACGGGTGGCTACGGGTGAACCTCGTGGTGTCGTGACCGAGAAGTTCGGCGATCTGCGCAGCCGTGAAGTCTGGGTCTTTGTTCCCATCGTCGCCGTCATGATCGCCTTGGGTGTTTACCCCCAAGCTGTCACGCGCGTCATCGAGCCTGCGGTGCAATCAACTCTTGACCGAGTCGGCGCAGTGAACCCAGAACCAACAGCGCTCAAGCCTGCTGAATCCACGAAGGAGACCACGCCATGATGGGTCTGCCCGCAGCAACGCAGGGACTGTTCCCGGTCCCGCAGCTTGAGTACCAAAACCTGGCACCAGTCCTGATCGTGCTGGTCGCCGCCTTGCTCGGTGTCCTGGTCGAGGCCTTCTTGCCTCGCACGGCGCGGTTCCGCGCACAACTGGTGGTCACCTTTGGTGGACTGCTGATTGCCTTGGCCGCGCTCTTCTTTGCTGGCAACACCGATGGCGTCATCGCTGAGGGCGCGATTGCCTGGGACGGCCCAGCGCGATTCCTGCAAGGTCTGATCCTGGTCTTGTCCTTTGTCGCTTTCTTGCTCTTTACTGACCGCAAGATCGACCCAGGCCGCGATGCCTTTGCGCCTCGCGTTTCCGCCGTTCCTGGTAGTGCTGAAGAGCAATCACTGACCGAAAAGTTGGTGCAGCAAACCGAGGTGTACCCCTTGGCGCTGTTCTCGGTCAGCGGCATGTTGCTTTTCCCGGCCGCCAATGACCTGCTGATGATGTTTGTGGCGTTGGAAGTCTTGTCTTTGCCGCTGTACCTGTTGGCGGGCATGGCCCGTCGTCGTCGCCTCCTGTCACAAGAAGCAGCCTTGAAGTACTTCTTGTTGGGGGCGTACTCCTCGGCTTTCTTCCTCTTTGGTTCAGCCATGATCTACGGCTACGCCAACTCGTTGCGCTTTAGCGAGATCGCTGCTGCGACCTCAAGTCAGTCGGCATCTGAAGGACTGCTTCTGGTGGGCATTGGCTTGATCTCCGTGGGCTTGCTCTTCAAGATCGGCGCAGCGCCGTTCCATGAATGGACCCCAGACGTCTATCAGGGTGCCCCGACGGTGATCACCGCTTTCATGGCGGCCACCACCAAGGTTGCTGCCTTCGGTGCACTGGTCCGCATCTTCTACGTTGCCTTTGGCCCGGTGCGCGAACAGTGGCTGCCGTTGATCTCGGTGATTTCAGCTTTGACGATGTTGGTTGGTGTGATTTTTGCGCTGACTCAGCGCGAGATGAAGCGTATGTTGGCGTATTCCTCGATTGCCCATGCAGGCTTCTTACTCACTGGCGTGGTGGCGCTGTCGCAAAAGGGTGTTGGCGCGATCTTGTTCTACCTCGTGGCGTATGGCTTTGCCACCATCGGTGCATTTGGGATTGTCACGTTAGTTCGCGATGGTGCGGGCGAAGCCTCTGACTTATCTGCTTGGGCAGGATTGGGCAAGCGCTCACCTGGAGTAGCAGCCTTGTTCTCCCTGTTCCTTTTGTCCATGGCAGGTATCCCGCTTACGGCAGGATTCCCCGCTAAGTTCGCGGTGTTCTCTGCCGCATCGGCCTCGGGCGCGAGTTGGTTAGTAATCGTCGGTGTAATCGCTAGTGCGATTGCGGGATTCTTCTACGTTCGCGTCATCGTCTTGATGTTCTTTACGGACCCGCAGGACGACACCACCACCGTGGCGATCCCCTCGCTGGCTACAGCGGTCTCTCTTGCGGTGTGTGCCGGAGTGACGATCGTGCTGGGTGTACTTCCTCAAATCGGACTCGAAGTCGCTGATCGAGCGTCTTTGTTTATCCGGTAGGGACGAGCCGATGACCACCCCCTTTGGTCTGGAATCCCTCGACGGTGCGCTAGAGGCGGACCTGCGCAGTGGGCTGGACCAGGTGGAGGTGCGACTGCGCGAGGCGGTCAAGAGCCAGGACTCCTTTGTCGCCGAAGCGGCCAGCTATCTAGTCGAGGCCGGCGGTAAGCGTTTTCGGCCGCTCCTGACGCTCTTGGGTGCGCAATTTGGAGATCCTCACCGCGTTGAAGTCATTGATGCAGCAGCTGTAGTGGAGATAACGCACCTAGCGACGCTGTATCACGATGACGTGATGGACGAGGCACCCTTGCGTCGAGGCGCGGCTTCGGCCAACAGTCGTTGGGATAACAGCGTGGCCATCCTGACCGGAGATTTCTTGTTCGCGCGGGCCTCACAAATCTTGGCCGACCTCGGCCCTGAGGCGGTACGCATTCAGGCCCTGACCTTTGAGGAACTCGTCAGCGGCCAGATTCGAGAAACGATCGGCCCACGCGAAGGCGAAGACCCCATTCACCATTACTTAGAGGTCGTTGCGGAGAAGACCGGCTCGCTGATCGCGACGAGTGGACTGTTTGGGGCCATGTTTAGTGGTGCCCCCGCCCCAATCCAGGAAGCGATGCGTTCCTTTGGTGCTTCCATCGGAATTGCCTTCCAACTCAGCGACGATGTTTTGGATGTGGCGAGCGAATCCAGCGAATCCGGGAAGACTCCGGGCACGGACCTGCGCGAAGGTGTCCTGACTTTGCCCGTACTGCAAGCCTTGGCGGTCGATGATGCGGATGCGCGTGAAATTGGCCGGTTGATTGGTCCGGATTTGGCACAGGTTTCTGAGGCCGAAGTCGATCAGCGCGTGGAACAAGCGTTGGTGATGCTGCGTCAGCACGAGGGAATGAACTTGGCTCGTGCTGAGCTGAGCCGCTGTGCCGCATCGGCCCGTGAACTGCTTGTTCCCTTGCCAGATTGCGCTGCTAAAGAGGCGCTGGCGGCGTTGACTGATGTCGTGGTGAGTCGGTCGGTCTAGTTCGCAACAGCGCGAACGTGTCGAGCCGGCCTTAGACCGTCAACAGCAAGAATGGTCAGAGCTATCCAGACCAGGGCAAACCCGATAAAGCGCGTGGGTGACATGTCTTCCTGAAAGACGACCAAACCAAGGATGAATTGGATGGTCGGATTGGTGTATTGCATGAGTCCCATGAGCGACAGTGGCACCTTGGGTGTTGCATAGCCGAAGAGCAAAAGTGGAATCACCGTCAAAATGCCTAGCCCCATGAGTAACGCGGATGTGCCCAGCCCTTGTTGGGTAGTGGTGAGTTCCTGACGTTGCGCTAGTACTCCCAGCATGATCAGGGCGGGAATGAACATCGCACCGGTCTCGATTCCCACTCCTGCCAAGGGCGGGGCGTTCCCGAGCTTCTTGGTCAGGCCATAGAAGGCAAAGGTCACACCCAGTACCAAGGCAATCCATGGAATGCGCCCGTATCCGACGGTCAAAATCACCACAGCCAGTCCGGCTACGGCGAGCGCAACCCACTGCAAGGGGCGAAGCCGCTCGCGTAACAGCACGACGGCCAGGAAGACCGTGACCAGCGGATTAATGTAGTAGCCCAGTGCACCTTCAATGACCGCTTGATTGGATACGGCATAGGCGTAAACTGTCCAGTTGATGGACAAGATCAGGCCACCGAGTGCACAGGCAATGACAGCGGTGCGAGTGGTGAGGGTGGCCTTGAAGGCTGGCCACTGGCGCAGGATCGTCAACACGATCACTACCAAAATCAGCGACCACACGATTCGGCTCGCTGAGATTTCAAAAACATTGACACCCTTAAGCAGGGCGAAGTACAACGGGAAAAAACCCCACAGCGCGTAAGCAGCTAAGGCAGCAATTACGCCCTTGCGGTGAGAATTCAGTTGATCGTCCAGGTGTCGTTACCGGCGATGAGTGCAGCCAAATCTGCCTTGCCTGATGCCTTCGACTTGGCTACCTGGTCACGCAAAAGCGTGTCATAGGTCGGACGCTCGATGGAGCGGAAGATTCCCATCGGAGTTTGATCCAAGTTGTCCGGATTTGACAGCCGGGACAAGGCAAAAGCCAAGCCGGGGTCAGCCGCGTGTGCGTCGTGGACCAGGACGTTGTCTAGGCCAACCTCGGCAACAGCTGCGACCTTGATTGAGCCATCGGCTGCCCGGATCACACCATTTTCGCGCTCGCGACCAAAGGTAATGGGCTGACCGTG
>CALQPL010000011.1 GCA_943332445.1 Bifidobacterium breve | reverse complement strand
CGAAGACCTTGAATCGTCAGTAGAGATCAACTTCTTCAACAAAACGTACGAACCCATCGCACTGCAACTGACTCCCGACCGGGTGTTGCTAGTGAAGGTGCGCGTTCAACGCGAGGACGATGAGCCACGCTTCACCGGTCTTGACGTGTCAATGCCCGACTTAGCTATCGGTGGGTCAACCGGACCTGTGGTCATTAAGTTGCCCAACGCGCGAGCGGTTCCGGCAGTTATTGACGCCCTCAAGCGTGTCTTGGCAACGCATCCGGGTCAAACCGCGGTCATGATGCACTTGACCGGAGACAAGGACGAAAACACCAAAGTCTTCGAACTGCAGGGTGGCTTCCGCGTGACTGGAACGCCAGCGTTGTATGCGGACCTGAAAGCCCTTCTTGGGCCTGGGTGTCTGGGGTGAGTCAACCAAGCCCTAGGTCTGGCTCGGCCCTGATCTGGCTGGTGCTGGGGATCGCTTGCTTAGGGCCAGTATTGGGATTGCTGTGGTGGGCCATATCTCCGGTCGTTCCTGGTGTGGTGGTGCAAGTGGCGATCTATCCCCGAGAAACCGAACCGGGTGGATACATCGCTACCGATGCTTACTTCGCGATCCTTACTGCGGTGGTAGGTCTGGTGGTGGCGTTCTTGGTGCGCCGGCGTTGGACCGGATCTGATGGGCTTGCGCTTGCCGGACTGACGTTGGGTGGGCTGGCTGGTTCCGCCCTTGCGGTCCTGACGGGTTACGCATTTTCTGCACCATCGCGACCGCAGGCCAGCGCCGGTAGCTACGTCGATGTGCCGCTGTCCTTGGGTGCAACAGGGTGGTTGTTGGTCTGGCCCATATTTTCTGTGGGGTATTGCTTCTTTGCGCAGTTATGGACCCTCGAGACCGAAAGTTCTGCGGAGGCCACTCAAACCCAGATTGCTCAATTAGACGAAATCGGCAACTGACGGGGATCAAAAGCCGGCAGCGAGGGGATTTGCGCTAAAAGCCCCAACTCTCGGTGCAGGAGTTGTCGCTCGAGGATCAACCGAGATGTCGTGTCGTCAGCGGCCAAAATGCGCTGGCGTTCATCAAGGTCAAGCAACATGCCTGCAGCCACTTCCCATGACAGTGCTGTGGGATCGGGGGAGAGCACGTCTTGCCCATCTTCCATCTGCACAATTTCGCGGTACCGCTCAAAGTGTTGACGCACGCGGTTCGACATGGCGTCTGGGTTCGCCCCGAGCTCATCGGGCAAGAATTCAACATCGGCGGTGAAGTAGGACTTCTCGTCAAACAAGTCGCGAAGTATGAATCGCTCAGTTCCCATGGTGACGATGTCGAATCGGCCGTCGGCGTACGGCTGAATCGCACGGATATCGGCGATGCAGCCAATGTCATACAGCGCATTGAGGTGATCAGTACCCACTTCCCGGCCCTGGCGAATCGCGATCACGCCAAAACGCTGCTGGTCCGCAGGCAAACTGCCTAAGTCGTGGATGAGCTGGCGATAGCGGGGCTCAAAGATGTGCAGCGGCATCGCTGCTTGGGGCAGTAGTGGCGATCCCAACGGGAAGAGTGGGATTCGCTGCGATGTGGTCACGACACCACCCTAGAACGACTCGCCGCGATTCACCCATTGAACGGGACGTCAATAGACTGATGCCTGTGATTTCACGCATTGACCTTCGTTCCTATGGTGCCAACTCTCGGAGCCAGTACGCCCAGGTCCTCCCGAGGGCGGCCTTGGATATCAGTAGCGCGGTCTCGATCGTGACCCCACTCTTGGACGACATTCGCGAACGCGGTTTGGCCGCTGTCATTGAAGCCACCGCTCGCTTCGATGGGGTGGAACTGACCACCACTCGCGTGCCGCAGGCTGCGCTGGACGCAGCGCTGGCGGCAATGGATCCGCAGGTGCGGCTAGCTGTTGAAGAAGCGGCCCGCCGTGCACGGTTGGTGCATGAAGCGCAACGACGCACTGATGCGGTAATTAGCGTCAGTGCTGGTGCTGAAGTCATCGAGAAGTGGGTACCCGTGCAGCGTGTGGGACTGTATGTCCCCGGTGGACTAGTCGCGTACCCCAGTTCCGTTGTCATGAACGTTATTCCGGCCTTGGTCGCAGGTGTGGAGTCGTTGGCCATTGCCTCACCGCCACAGCGCGAGGCTGCTGACCCAGCCTTTGTTGGCTTGCCTCACCCTGCCGTCTTGGCAGCCTGCGCGTTGCTTGGCGTCACTGAGGTGTACGCCGTCGGTGGAGCGCAAGCCGTTGGAATGTTTGCCTACGGCACCTCAGAGTGTGCGCCGGTTGATTTGGTTACCGGACCGGGCAATGTGTATGTGGCCGCCGCCAAGCGGGTTGTGCGCGGAACCATTGGTATTGATTCGGAAGCAGGGCCGACAGAGATCGGCATCCTGGCTGACTCCTCGGCAGATCCAGCCTTCGTGGCAGCAGACCTCATTGCTCAAGCAGAACACGATGAAAATGCCTCATGCTTGCTCGTGACGGATTCAACCGAACTGATGGATGCCGTTGACCGTGAAGTCGAGCAACAACTCACCACTACCGTGCACCGCGCCCGAGTCGAAACCGCTCTACGCAATCAATCGGCGTACGCATTGGTCAATGACTTGGATCAGGGCCTTGATGTCGTGGACGCGTGGGCTGCGGAACACCTTGAAGTCATCACCGTTGATGCCGTTGAGCGCGCGGCCAGAGTGCGCAATGCTGGTGCAATTTTTGTCGGCCCGTGGGCGCCAGTAAGCCTGGGGGACTACTTGGCCGGTTCTAATCACGTACTACCAACCGGTGGATCCGCTCGGCACACAGGTGGGCTGTCGGTGCAGTCGTTCTTGCGCAGCATGCACGTGGTCAACTACACGCGTGAGGCATTGGCCGACGTCGCACCACTCATTGACGCACTTGGTGGTGCTGAAGACCTGCACTCCCACGTAGCTGCGGTTCGCGTTCGCATTCCCAGCGGCACTAATGACTGAGGCCATGTCCGAACTTCCCATTCGTGATGACCTTCGCGGCCGCAGTGCCTACGGTGCGCCACAAATCGATGTCCCGGTGCTGCTCAATGTCAATGAGAACCCCTATGCACCGTCCACAGCTGTTGTTGAGGCGGTTGCACAGGCGGTAGGTCGTGCAGCACAAGGTGTGAACCGTTATCCAGATCGCGATTGTGTGGGATTGCGCTCGGCTTTAGCCACGTACCTTGCCAACCGCGAAGGTGTCTCGTTTACCGCTCAGGCGATTTGGCCTGCTAATGGTTCGAACGAAGTCATGCTGCAGTTGATGCAGGCCTTTGGCGGACCGGGTCGCAAGGCATTGGGGTTTGCGCCGACCTATTCGATGTACCCGGACTATTGCCGAGACACATTTACGCAGTACGTCACTGTTGATCGCACCGATGATTTTGAAGTCACGGCTGAGATTGCATTGACTGCGATGGCCAACGAGCAGCCCGACATCATCTTGTTGGCTTCGCCGAACAATCCCACCGGAACCGCGTTGAGTCTGGACGTCGTCGAGACCGTGTGCTCAAACTTTTCTGGCATGGTGATTGTTGATGAGGCGTACGCTGAGTTTCGTCGAACTGGTACGCCATCGGCATTGACACTGTTGGAGAAGTTTCCACGGCTCATCGTGACTCGCACGATGAGTAAGGCTTTTGCCTTTGCTGGTGGCCGGGTGGGCTACTTGGTTGCCTCCCCAGCCGTTGTTGACGCTGTCCAGCTGGTGCGTTTGCCGTATCACGTCTCGGCGATCACTCAGGCCGCGGCTGTGGCGGCCCTTGAACACGCTGAAGAGTTGCTAGCGGGGGTTGACCAACTGCGTACTGAGCGCGACCAACTGTTTGCTTGGCTCCAGGGCCGTGGGCACGAGGTGGCGGTCAGTGATGCCAACTTCATCCTGTTTGGGCGCTTTGCTGAGCCCGATCTGGTCTGGCAAGGATTGCTTGATCGTGGAGTATTGATCCGCCAAACCGGTCCGACAGGCTGGTTGCGCGTCAGTATTGGCACTGCATCAGAGATGATGGCCTTTAGAAAAGCCCTTGAGGAGGTTGTTCCCGCATGAGTCGTTCCGCTCGCGTTGAACGTGGCACGAAGGAATCCATGGTGGTTGTCGAGATTGAACTCGACGGCACCGGACAAGCCGACATCTCCACGGGTGTGCCGTTTTACGACCACATGCTGGAGCAACTAGCTCGCCACGGCCTCATGGATTTGACCATCAAGACGCAAGGCGATGTCGAAGTAGACATTCACCACACCGTTGAAGACACCTCTATTGCTTTGGGCGAAGCATTTCGTACCGCGCTTGGTGACAAGAGTGGAATTCGCCGGTTCGGTGATTCGTTGGTTCCGTTGGATGAAACTTTGGTGCAGGTCGCAGTTGACTTGTCGGGGCGTCCGTACTTAGTGCACCAAGAGCCCGTCATTGTTGAACTCATCGGTGGCACCTATGACACCGCCATGACCAAGCACATTTGGGAATCATTCGTGGCGAATGCGCAAATCGCTTTGCACGTACGTGTCCTCGAGGGGCGTAATGCGCACCACGTTGTTGAGGCTCAATTTAAGGCCGTTGCGCGCGCCTTGCGTGATGCGTTGGCCCTTGACCCACGGGTGCAGGGAATTCCTAGCACCAAGGGTGCTTTGTGACCTGTTGATGAGTCCCTCGGTCGCAGTCCTTGATTACGGTTCGGGCAACCTGCACTCAGCTCAACGCGCCCTCGAGCGCGCTGGTGCCGTCGTGACCGTTACCGCAGACCGAGACACGGTCTTGGCTGCCGATGGTCTGGTCGTTCCAGGTGTTGGCGCATTTGCGGCCGTGATGGATGGGCTGCGCGCGGTCAAGGGTGGCGAATTGATCGGTCGGCGGTTGGCTGGTGGGCGCCCGGTGCTGGGGATATGTGTCGGCATGCAGGTCATGTTCGATCACGGTGTCGAACACGATGTGAACACCGAGGGTCTGGCGCAATGGCCTGGAGTGGTTGACCAGTTGCACGCGGATGTGTTGCCTCACATGGGGTGGAACACCATTGATGCCCCGGCTGATTCGCGGCTTTTTTCTGGCATCGCTGACCAGCGTTTCTATTTTGTGCACTCCTATGCCGCTCGATCCTGGACGTTGCACACCGATGGCCGAACCGCTGAGCCCGTGGTGACGTGGTCGGAGCATGGGGAGCGCTTTGTTGCCGCTGTGGAGAACGGTCCGCTGACGGCGACTCAGTTCCACCCCGAAAAGTCTGGTGATGCTGGCATCGCCTTGTTAGAGAACTGGTTGCGTACGCTGTAGTCCTTGTCACCGCCCACTCTTGATGAATTGAGCGCAATGTCCCACCTGATTTTGTTACCTGCTGTTGACGTGGCTGATGGCGCTGCTGTGCGCTTGGTCCAAGGTGAAGCCGGATCCGAAACCTCGTACGGCGATCCACTCGATGCGGCCATGGAGTGGCAGTCAGCAGGCGCCGAGTGGATTCACCTGGTGGACCTTGATGCTGCCTTTGGGCGTGGTTCAAATCGAGAACTCTTGGCCGACATCACCGGTCGACTCGACGTCAACGTTGAGCTCAGCGGTGGCATTCGTGACGACGAGTCCTTGCGGGCGGCTTTAGCGACCGGATGCGCTCGGGTGAACTTGGGTACGGCTGCTCTGGAAAATCCACAGTGGTGCCGTGAAGCCATCGCGGAATTTGGCGACCGCATTGCCGTGGGTTTGGATGTGCGCGGAACGACTTTGGCCGCTCGCGGGTGGACCCAAGAAGGTGGCGACTTGTGGGAAGTCTTGGATCGCTTGGAATCCGATGGATGTTCGCGCTATGTCGTCACTGATGTGACCAAGGACGGAACATTGCAAGGCCCAAACCTTGATCTGCTTCGACAAGTCTGTGAGCGAACCAACAAGCCGGTGATTGCGAGCGGGGGAGTATCGAGCTTGGCCGACCTACAGGCCATCGCTGCATTGGTTCCGCTGGGTGTAGAAGGCTCCATCGTGGGCAAGGCTTTGTATGCCCAGGCCTTTACGCTGCAAGAGGCACTAGCGGCGATGGCGCAGGTTTAATCAAAGACTGGCGAGTCTTCCGGTCGAGTCAAATCTCCGCCGAGCGTTATCTGCACACCGATGTGTTGGATGTCCTTGCCTCGCACTTTTTGTTGCCAGATGAGAAACTTCAACTTCCACCCGTATTTGTTGAGCATCAATTCACGGACCATTTCCTCGCCGCCGCCGTCAAGGAGGCGTGCGGTGGCAGGCACGTAGCCGCTTTTGAGCTTTCCTGACGCAGTGCAGACCGCGATCTGAACCACGGGATCGCGGGCTATGCGCTTGGCTTTGCCGGAGTCAGCTTGAGTCCAGGCAAATAGGAAATTCCCGCGATCTGCAACCCAGACCGGTGTGGCCACGCCCGTGCCGTCCTTGCGGTAGGTCATCAGGCTGATGTATTGAGCGTCGCCGATTGAGGCGGTGAGACCAGACATGATCCTTACTGTAAGAGAACCTTAGGCTTAGCGCATGTCCGTTGCCGTCCGAGTGATTCCGTGTCTTGACGTGGATGCCGGACGTGTGGTCAAGGGAGTGAATTTCAAGGACTTGCGCGATGCGGGGGATCCGGTCGAACTTGCCGCCCGCTACAACAGCGAAGGCGCCGACGAATTGGTCTTCCTAGACATCACTGCGAGCAGCGGCGATCGGGCAACGACCTATGACATCGTCACGCGCACAGCTGAGCAGGTTTTTATTCCGTTAACAGTGGGTGGGGGTGTTCGCTCCGTTGCTGATGTAGATGCTTTGTTGCGTTCGGGCGCCGACAAGGTGGGCGTCAACACAGCAGCAATCTCTGATCCGCAGTTGCTCAACGCCATCGCTGATCGGTTTGGTGTTCAGGTGTTGGTGTTGTCAATCGATGCTCGACGTTGCCAGGACGGGACAACCACCGAATCAGGATTTGAAGTCACTACCCATGGGGGGCGACGGGGCACCGGCATCGATGCCTTGCAGTGGGCCGTGGAAGCGGCCGGCAGAGGTGCAGGCGAGATTTTGTTGAATTCGATGGATGCTGACGGAACCAAGGCGGGCTACGACTTGGCCCTGATCGAATTGGTGCGAGCCAACGTGTCGATCCCGATCATTGCCTCCGGCGGAGCTGGCACGTTGGCGGACTTTGCACCTGCCGTTGAGGCGGGCGCTGACGCAGTATTGGCAGCGAGCGTATTGCACTTTGGTGAATTAGGAATCGCTGACATTAAGCGATCATTAACTGAAGCAGGCTGTGTCGTTCGTTAGTAGCAACCTGGCCTTAGATGCCGAACGAGCACGATTGCACTGCAGTAATGGCATCATCTGGTCCAGAGAACTCAACGTGAACTGCTGAGCGACCATAGGCAAACAAGGTCAACTCGGCTGGCTGTCCAGTGATGGTGACGGTTTGCGAACCTTGACAGGCTTGGAAGCGCTTGCCATCGGGAGTGGCTAACACGATCGCAACCGGCGAAGACTTCATCAATCGCGGTGCAAAACCCTTGATCTTGTCCCACAGTTCGGCTTGAAACTCTGGGGCTAAGTCGCGTTCCTGCCAGGCTGGTTGCGCTCGGCGCAGGTCTTCGACGTGAACAAAGAACTCAATGGTGTTTGCTAACCCATCCACTTTTGTCGCCCGCATCATGGACGAGCGAGGTGGACCGGTGCGGATCTTGTTGATGACTGCGTCCCAGTCTTTGTTTTGAGCCTTAAGCCGGACCTTCTTTTCGTAACCTGCGAGCGCGGGAACCATAATTCCCATCGCAGCATCGGGTCGACCTTCCCGCACGATCAAATGGCCAGCCAGATCACGAGCTGTCCAGCCCTCGCACAGCGTGGGCACATCCGGGCCGAGTTGATCCAATAAGTCGCTTAAGACCGCGCGTTCTGATTGCGCCCAGTGGTTGGCCTTGGTGGTTCCGTTTTCGCTCATGTATTCACACTACGAGGGCAAAGCGACAATGGCACGTTGACACAGGGGCACGACGTCGCGAACTCGCCCGCCTAAGGCCATTTCCCGTAGCGAACCGGCACAATGGGTCCATGTCGTCCACCAGCCCCGCGCTTGACCCAGATGTAGCGCAGCGCCTCAAGCGTGATGAGGCGGGACTCTTTGCCGCCATCGCGCAGCAACACGACACAGGCGAGGTCTTGATGCTTGCCTGGATGAATGACGAAGCTTTGGCTCTCACCCTGGCCACCGGTGAGGCGACGTACTGGTCGCGCAGTCGGGGGCAGTTGTGGACCAAGGGCGAAACATCGGGTCACACGCAAAAAGTACTTTCTGTCAGCCTTGATTGCGATGGAGATGCACTGTTGCTGTCAGTGGACCAGACCGGTCCGGCATGTCACACCGGCAATCACAGTTGTTTTGACGCGCATGTAATGCCGGTGGGATCGAACTCGTGACTCAAACGTTCACCCTTGAACAGTTTCAGGATTTAGCCAGCAGTCGTCGGGTCATTCCCATGGTGCGCACGGTTGATTCACGCAATCTGTCGCCCATTGAGTTGTACCGCGGCTTGACCGGTGAGCGACCGGGAACCTTCCTTCTCGAATCAGCCGAACAAGGGGTGTGGTCGCGCTATTCGTTTATCGGAGTGGCAAGCATGGCCATGCTGACCGAGGTGGATGGTCACGCGCACTGGGTGGGTGAGCCACCGGTGGGTGTGCCACTAGATGGCGACCCGCTGGTAGTACTTGAGGAAACGGTTGAGTTCTTGCACACCACGCCCTTTGCGGACTTACCGCCATTAACGGGCGGCATGGTGGGGATGATCGGTTACGACGCGGTCCGCAGGCTTGAACGCATTCCTGAGATTGCCGTGGATGATTTGCATTTGCCCGAACTCGCCATGTTGGTGGCGACCGACTTAGCAGTCTTGGATCACGAAACCGGTTCCATCGTCTTGATTGCTAACGCGGTTAATCGCGATGGCACCGATGAACACGTGGAGCAGGCTTGGGCGGATTCGATCGCGCGACTTGATGCGATGCAGGCCACTGTCGAATCGCTGACCTCCACTCCACAGACCCACAGCCTCGTCGCAGGTGAGCCCGACCTTTCCCACGTGAAATCGAACACCACCGAGCAGGCCTATCAGGATGCGGTCGTGCAGGCCAAATCCGAGATCGCTGCCGGTGAAGCTTTCCAAATTGTGGTCAGTCAGCGATTTTCCCTGCCCTGTACGGGTTCGGCATTGGCCGTGTATGAGGAACTGCGCCGCAGTAACCCCAGCCCGTACATGTACCTGATGCGCTTTGGATCTATCGACGGCAAGTCAGGTTTTGATGTCGTGGGGTCAAGTCCGGAGGCACTGGTGACCGTTGCTGACGGCCAAGCCACGATGCATCCCATTGCGGGTAGCCGCCCGCGCGGTGCGAATGAAACTGAGGATGCGGCGCTGGCCGCTGAACTTTTGGCTGATGAAAAGGAGCGGGCAGAGCATTTGATGCTCGTTGACCTAGGGCGCAATGACCTGGGGCGAGTGTGTGAATCAGGCTCCGTTCATGTCGTCGAGTTCATGGCGATTGAACGCTTCTCCCACATCATGCACATTGTTTCCACCGTGGTTGGCGCTGTATCTGCGAAGCAGTCGGGCATGCAGGTGTTGCGCGCCTGTTTCCCGGCCGGCACCTTGTCTGGCGCGCCCAAACCACGGGCCATGGAGATCATTGAGCACCTGGAGCCGACTCGACGCGGTGTGTATGGCGGAGTGGTGGGGTACCTGGACTTCGCGGGCAATGTCGACACCGCTATTGCTATTCGTACTGCTGTTATCCGAGATGGCATCGCCCATATTCAGGCCGGTGCTGGCGTCGTGGCCGATTCTGATCCAGCCACCGAGCATGCCGAATGTCGACACAAAGCCGCGGCAGCACTGCGCGCTGTTGCACGAGCATCGACCAGCTGATGAGTGATCAAAGCAAGCGCGAACCGTATTTCGTACTCGGACTACTGGCGCTTTCAGGGGCTCTTATTTTGATTCTCTCGTCGCCACAATGGGCGAGCGCTTCAGTTTTAGATGCCGCGCTGCCTCGGGTGAATTCAGGATTCAGCAGTCGCGCCATTGTGCCTATCGCTCCAGCGACCGGGTTGCTCGCGCTTGCCTCTGCCGTTGCCTGTCTCTTGGCCGGGAGGTGGTGGCGCACGGCGATCGGTCTGGTTCTGGTGGGGTTCGCTCTCTCAGCCACCTTGTCGATCGCCAACTTCTTGTCGGCGCCAGGTGCAGCGTTGTCGGGTCCGCTCTCAGACTTAGTGGGCCTAACTCAGATTGAGGTTGCCGAAGTCACGGTCAGTATCTGGCCTCGACTGGTCTTCGTGCTGTGTGCGGTCGTTGCTTTATGCGGACTGTGGATTGTGGTGCGTGCACGAACATGGCAAAGGGGAGGTCGTCGGTATGAGCGATCGGATGAGTCCACCCCAGCGAATAAGAAATTGGATGCCGCGGGTTTGTGGGATGCCATTGATCGCGGGACAGATCCCACGTTTCCTGGGTTCTGAGCGTGAATTAGGTGTCGCGGCTACGCGCATTTCATGGAACCTGACACAATGAGATTGTTGCTTATTGCGTACGTCTCGAGAGGATCTCAATTATGTCAGCCGAACACGAAGACCACGGACACACTCCGGCGGCCTGGACTCTCGTAGGCATCGTCACCATGGGCTTCACGGTTGGTGGAGTGGGTGTCGTCTTCGCGAATATTCCAGTCGTGATTGTCGGCGTTGTGATCTGCGTTGTCGGACTTGTGGTGGGCAAGGTCATGCAGATGATGGGCATGGGCGCCGAGCCGAAGTCATCAACCAAGACGTCTTGATCAGTGACCATCACGTCTGATGGTTAGTTCGAGTTCTCAAGGCCTAGTCCTCGTCGTTGAAGACGAGGGAGCGATCAGTGATCTGATCAAGCTGTACCTAACCCGCGATGGCTTTGGGGTTCAAATAGAAAATGATGGCGCACAAGCGCTGGATCGCATTCGACAAGCTCGCCCCGTGGCAGTGATTTTGGATATTGGCCTGCCGGGCATGAGCGGTACAGACATTTGTCGGCAATTGCGGGCCGAGGGGGATTGGACCCCCATAGTGTGTGTGACGGCCCAAGATGACGAAGGTGATCGAATTCTCGGCCTTGAGCTAGGTGGCGACGACTACATCACGAAGCCCTTCAGCCCCCGTGAGTTGGTGGCTCGAGTCCGCGGAGTTTTGCGACGAGGTGGGGTGGCAACCCCGGACGAAATCTTGCAGGTCGGTGCGATCCAACTCGACCCGTCCACCCATCAAGTCCTTGTGGCCGGCAAGCATGTCGAGCTCACCACGCTGGAGTTTGACCTCTTGGCTTACTTCATGCGAAACCCAGGTCAGGTGTTTTCT
>CALQPL010000010.1 GCA_943332445.1 Bifidobacterium breve | reverse complement strand
TTTTGTCGGGGATCGGTGCGATCAAGTCGCTGCACCATTTCATCAACGATCTCTTGTTCTTGCGAACGCGGTGTTGAAGCTGGCATCAAAATAACGACGGTTTCACCATCGCGATAGGCAGAAACCGTTCGACGTCGACGTTTACTTCGACGAATGTCGATCTTGGGTGACTGCTCCATGGACATGTGGTGAAACTAGCCCACGTGGGCAGTGGGTGCGATGGGACTCGTGGGACGAAATGTGATGCCCTCGTGACAAATTTTTTTTCTCCACACCCACGGTGGATAAAACTAGGCACGAAAACCGCTCTAAATCGGGAAACTCCTTGATCTATCCACACATCAACCCACAGGTCGCCCCCAGGTTTGTTTGACTTGTCCCCAGAGCATCCACAACATCGTCCACAAGCAGGTGGAAAAACTCGTTGACGGTAGGCCGTCACGCCCCTTACGTTCTTCGTAGACGAAGCCCTCGGGATAACGCTCCGTCATTCGCAAGGGGAAGGCGAATGACGGAAATCGCGACCTGAGGGCTTTGTCATGTCCCAAAATGTCCACAATCGCCTGCGACACGCGGGAAAACCTCCCCAGAGTGGCCAAATCTAGGCGTCGTCAGGCGTACCTTGAAGACAGCTCAAGGCGCGGGCCTTGAACGCTGCAATGGAGGAAGCAATGGCCGAGGAAAGTTACACCGGAACTGCCTACTGCGTGAAGTGCCGCGAAAAGGATGTGCCCTTCACTGGAGTTGTCGTCGAAAAGAACGGTCGACGTATGGCCCAGGGCATTTGCCCCAAGTGCGGTACCAAGTTGAACCGAATCTTGGGCAAGGCCTAAGACTTCAGCGTTTGACCTGCTGTTGTCCCCAACAGCGATTCCCCACTTTTGTCAGACCTTGTATTTAGTGCGCCCTCAGAAGCGATTCTGAGCAATCCGCCATTGCACCACGAAAGCCCTGTGGAGAGCGTTCTTCTCCACAGGGCTTCTTCGTTCATCGTGTTCCCATGCATCTGCAACTCAAACCCGGACTCGTTGTCCTGCCTCTGAGCAACACGAGCGTGCAAATTGGGATCGCACCGGGCCCGACCTATCGGTTACACGAACTCAGCCCGTCGATGTACTCCTTTGTTTCACTCTTAACCACGTCACACACCTGGTCCCAGCTTCTTGACGGCAGCGGTCTGGATGAGTCAGTAGCCACGGGATTAAGAAACCAACTCGCCAACGCCGGTTTACTCACGATGCGTCAACACAGCTCCACGACCACGCAAGATCGAGATCGACTGGACCGCGCTCGCCTCCACCACGACAGTGCTGCTTGGTCCTTAGCCAATCCGCTCGCTGACAGTCGCGACATCATGAACCGTCGATCCAACGCTTGGGTGGAAATCCATGGGAGTGGTCGTTTGGCCTTTGGCCTTGCACAACTCCTGGCTGCCGCTGGTGTGGGCCGAATAACCGCATCCACCTCCAGAGCACTCACCGAACAAGATTGCGCCCCGCTCGGACCACTACCCCACCACTGCGGTCAGCCCTCCCATCGAGCCTTAATGGATCTGCTGAGTTCGCACTACCCGAGCGTGCATCGTGCATCCCGTCCGCATGAGCCACCTGACGTCACTGTGATTGCCAGCGAATCGCCCTTCGTCCCTTTGGACCTGTGTGACGCACTCGTGAGTCAGGACCGAGCGCATCTGCCCGTCGTCTCACGAGGTGGCGGTTTCGTCCTCGGACCGTTCGTTATTCCTGGTCAATCGGCGTGCGTGCGATGTGACGAACTCATTCACTCCGATCGAGATGCAACACATGCGTGGATTGCTACAGCGCTGCGTACAGACCCCTCCCCACCTCAGGCCTTTGACGCTGTCCTTGGCACCTTGGCCACTTCGTTCGTCGCGCTCAACACCTTGGCCTATATCGACCAACTCGTCACACCTCAGTTGCTCAACGCAGTGGCAACAACAACAGTGCCTACTGGCGAACTCACCGTGACTGCGACCACGCCACATCCAGCCTGTGGGTGTGGGTGGCCGCAGTCAGAGCGCTCGTAGCTACGGGCATCAGGCGGCCGAACCAGCCATCCTGCGTGGTGCACGCTTGTACGCAATCACTCGCCCACGGTCGAGCAATGCCCCGCCCCAGACTCCCCATGGCTCACGGCGCTCTAAGGCTCCGGCCAGACAAGCTTGACGCATCGGGCACACGCGACACACGACTTTGGCCTGCTCGAGCTCGTGTGGATCCTCCGAGAAGAACTGCTCAGGTGCATCTGTGCAGGCGGGAATCATCACGTCGTCGGGCAAGAGGTCACTCGGCGAGATCAGCGTAATCATGACGTGCCTTTCATTTTCTGTGAATCGTTTGTGTGCTACGGAATGTGTGGAATCGGGCTCCTGGGCAAAAAACAAAGGCCGCGGTCCCCAACGGGTCCGCGGCCTGACAATGGCAAAAATCAATTAGTCAGTGGGTCCCGGGCGCGCATGCTTCTTAGCGCTTGCAGCAAAATAAGCCGCAAACGCTGTCGTGCTCGCCCATCGGCGAGAAGAAGCAGACAACATCGAGATGTCCTAACCAATTGATCGTGTTGACGGATGTCAACGATCACAAGGATAACGCACGAAAAATCCGCGCTCGACTTGGTGCGTGTCGCACTGATCTGTTTACGCGTGAGCCCTGCCTAGAGATGGAGCTCTACGGGGTGTTGGCAGCTGCTGCTTCTGAAGCCGCCAATGCATCCTCGGCAGAGCCACCATCGAGCAAGAGACGCACGGCTGAGCCGTAGCGCTGAAGCTTGCTCTGGCCAATGCCGACAATGGCCAAAAGTCCGGCGTCATTGCTTGGTTCAGCCTCAGCAATGGCCTGCAGCGTGGCATCGGTAAAGATCACGAAGGCCGGCACACTCACCCGGTTGGCCTCGGCCAATCGCCACTCACGCAGGCGGTCAAACAACGCCTCGTCAAAGTCAACCTCACAGGTCAAACAGCGCTTGAGTTTGCGTTCGGCGGCCACGGTGAGAACCTTTTTGCACACTCGGCATTTCACCGCCGATTTTGGACCCTTCACCACGCGAGGCTCGGCCACGACCTTTGGCGCAGAGCCCACTACTGCCGCACCAAGAGCTGCCAAGAAGCGTGATGGTTCACGAGTGCCTCGACCATTGCGCGACTTAGACCACGACATGACGAGTTCGTCACGAGCTCGCGTGATCCCGACATAGAACAACCGGCGCTCTTCAGCGATTTGTTCACTCGTTGACGCATGAATGAGCGGAAGGGTGCCATCGACAAGACCAACGAGGTGAACGCATGACCATTCCAAACCCTTGGCGGCATGGAGTGAAGCAAGAGTCACGCCATCCACTGCGGGAGCGTGTTGGGCCGCCGAGCGCTCGGACAACTCCAGAACAAATTCAGCAAGCCCAGCTGTCGGAGTCGATGCTTCGAATTCATCAGCCAGTCCAGCCAGTGCCGATAGCGACTCCCACTTTTCGCGCACGGCGCCTGCACCGGAGGGAGGGTTCTCGTCCCAACCCATGCTCAGTAAGACCGCGCGAACCGCCTGACCCAGACCAGCGACCGATCCCGCTGGCTCTAACGCAGCCCCGTCATCCACGTCCTGGTTGAGCAGCCCACCAGGAATGGCCCGGGCCGCTCCTCGAATCAAGGTCATGGCTTGCCGTACTTCCGGGCGGTCGAAAAAGCGCTCGCCACCCTTGAGTACATAGGCGATTCCCGCTTCGGCAAGGGCTTGTTCGTAGTTCTCCGACTGCGCGTTGATGCGATACAAGATGGCGATTTCGCTCAGTGGAACACCAGCGGCTTTTTGCGCGGCAATGCGTTGAACAACGGTCGTGGCTTCTTGCAGTTCATCGGCGCAGACCACAAGCTCGGGCGGCTTGCCCCCGTCGCGTTGAGCTTGAAGTGTGAGCGCAGGAGTTCCCTTGGGCGCTGCAGCATGCAGGACGGCATTCGCCGTTGCAATGATTTGTGGCGTCGACCGGTAGTTGCGAATCAACGACATCTGACGTGCGTTCGGGAAGCGTTGCGAGAACGTTTCCAGGTACTTTGACTCAGCCCCGGTGAAGGAGTAAATAGTCTGCGCCGAATCACCCACCACGGTGACGGAATCACCATCGCCTAACCAGCCTTTGAGCAGGCGGTCTTGCAATGGGTTAACGTCCTGGAATTCATCAACGACGAAATGGCGGTAACGCGTTCGAATCTCTTCGGCGACAGCGCTTTGCTCTTCGAGCAAGGCCACGGTTAGCAAGAGAATGTCCTCAAAATCGAGTTTTCCGCGTTCGCGCTTGACCTCTTCGTAGGCCTGATAGAGCCGAACAAACTGCTCCGGCGTCACCGGTGGCTCTCGGCGTTGGGCGCGCTCGAGGTAATCATCGGCAACGATGGCTGAGACCTTGGCCCATTCGAGTTCGCTGGCGAGGTCACGGATCAGTGCTGGACTGGTGGCAATGCCTACTCGGCTGGCAGCCATCGCGATGACTTGCGCCTTAGACCCCATCACGTCAGGCATCTGCCCGCCGATAGCGCGCGGCCAAAAGTAGGTCAGTTGACGCAAAGCCGCCGAGTGAAATGTTCGGGCCTGGACTCCCCCAACACCCAAACCGCGTAAGCGTTGGGCGAGTTCGCCAGCAGCGCGCGTGGTGAAAGTCACCGCGAGAACCTGGCCGGGATCAATCACTCCTGCATGCACGCCATAGGCGATGCGATGGGTGATGGCACGTGTCTTACCTGTTCCAGCTCCTGCTCGAACAACGACCGGGCCAAAGGGTGCTAAGGCGACTTCCCGCTGTTCGGGATCGAGTCCTTGCAGGACTTCATCGGGCGTAGGCACCCCCGCATCTTCGCAGTCGGGGGTGACGCTCGCTACAGGCCTAGGTGTTTCTTGACATCTTTGAGGCTGGGATTGGTCGCTGCCGTACCGTCCGAGAACACCACTGTGGGAACGGTCTGGTTTCCGCCGTTGACCTGTTCCACGTAGGCGGCCGCGGCGGGATCTTGCTCAATGTCGACTTCGGTGTATCCAATGCCCTCGCGATCCAGCTGTTGCTTGAGTCGCTGGCAATACCCACACCAAGTCGTCGAATACATCGTCAACGTTGTACTCATGCTCACTCCTTCGCTTATGACTAGATAACCCTAGGGGCGCGGAAAATATTCCGCATGACGAGCCAACTAGTACGGTGGGCGGGTGCTTCGAATCGCCACCTTCAATCTCCTGCACGGTTTACCCGTGATCGGTGGCATGCCCCAACCCCAACGCAACGAGGAGGGCAAATTCACTGGCCCTCCGATCAACCTTGACGACAGCGGCCTGCGCAAAGCGATAGATCAGCTCAACGCCGACATCGTCGGGCTACAAGAAGTCGACTGCTTTCAACCCCGCAGTGGAATGCACGATCAGACAGCGATTGCGGCCGAGCAACTTCGAGCACCACATCACTTATTTGCCCCTGCCGTCATGGGTACACCAGGCGACCCTGATGGTTGGCGCGCGGCCACATCACAAGACGATGCCGACTTTGCTGCCGGGCTCGATGTGGGGCCGATGTACGGCGTGGGACTGGTGTCACGTTTGCCGGTTGAGCAGTGGCACGTGGAGCGCTTTAGTGCACCGCGAGCGCGGCTTCCTTTGATTGTGCCTACTCCCGAACGCCGACCCACCATCATTTCGGTCCCCGATGAACCTCGCGTTGGCATTGTCGCGGTGCTCACTGGTCCTGCTGGACCCTTTACGGTCGCAACCGCCCACCTCTCTTTTGTTCCTGGCATCAATGTTCGTCAACTGCGCGACTTTGCTCGGCGCACCGCGCACTTGCCCCGACCCTTTTTCCTCATCGGCGACTTCAATTTGCCCGGACGTTGGCCAGCCCGCATCACCAAGTTTGATTCCTTGGCACGTGGCGGCACCTATCCGTCGTTTTCACCACGCATTCAATTCGACCATGTCTTGGCCGACGGCCTATCCCCATCGGTTCGCAGTCATGCCCGCACCATGGCACTGGAGATCTCTGATCACTGTGCTGTTGCCGTTGACCTGGAAGGGTTTGACGCCTCGAACTAGTCCGTCAACAGTTGCTCTATTGATTCGGCGGTCAGGTCGCTGACATCGGGGCGATCCAAGCGCTGATCAAGGACGTAATAGAACCCCACCTTGACCCGATCGGGGTCAATGCCGTGCATTTTCGCCCAAGCGATGCGATACACCGCGAGTTGTTCCCGATCAGCTGGCTTCGTGCCCGTCTTCCAGTCGATGAGATCAAAGGTGCCGTCGTCATCTTGGTAGACCGCATCGATGCGACCAACAATGACTCGACCGCCTAAGACAATTTGAATGGGTGCTTCGATGGCGTACGGCTGGCGGTCCGCATAGGGACCAGCTTCAAAGGCATCCTGCAGTTCCTTAAGTTTGTCATCGGCCACCACGAAGTCGTCGTCGCTAGCACCGAGCAATTCGTCGCGATTGATCAAAGCCCGCTGACCAAATCGAGCTTCAACCCACGCGTGGAAGTCCGTTCCGCGCGATGCTGCGCGAGCAGGTGGTCGTGGCATCGGGCGCAACAAGTCGCGAGCAAAGCCTTGGCGATCGTGGGTGAGCCGCACAATCGCCGAAGCGCTCAACGAATCAGGAATGGGCACCTCGCGAACGGGTGCATGTTGAATACGAGCTTCTTCGATCAACAGGCGAGCATCGCGCACCCACTGTTGAACATTGACTGGATAGGTATCAACGGGGATGTCCAACAGATCCATGGAAGTGGAGCCGGCCATGTCGGCGGCTATCCGCACATCGTTTGCTACTTCGCGACGGGCACGATCGCGGGGCGAGTCCAGGACCACTGGCCACTGCACACTGGCTGCCTCTGTAATCCACGGGTTGCGCTCTTTATCGTCAGGCTGGTCCACCCACACGTGAGTGAGGACATCGGTAACCTCACGGGCTTCCTCAAGGAAGGCTGAGGGTTTGCGTGGAGTTGTTTGGGTCAAGCCCCACACCGAACCCGACATGAAGACCTGCTTTTTGGCCCGAGTCACTGCCACATAGCCCAGTCGTCGTTCTTCGGCGAGCGACAATTCCTTCATCTGTTCATCAAAGGCCTCGCCTCCGCCATTGCCTTCCCAGGTGCTGATCGCTGGAAAGTCCTGTGCATCTCCGCGCAAGGAAAACGGAACCGCCTGCATATGGCGGATCCACACATCACGCTTCTTGATGCTCGGGAATGTTTTGGCATCCATGCCCGGAATGATCACTACGTCGTACTCGAGGCCCTTGGCTCCGTGAATCGTCAACAGTTTGACTGATTCGGTTGGCGAGGGTTGGGCGGTGTCCAATGCTTGCTTTTCGTTGGCCATCGCTTGCAGGTAAGACAGGAACGATCGCAAGCTCACTCGACCGTCAAGATCATTGAATTCATCGGCCAAGGCCAGTAGCGCTGACAACGATTCTGAAAGCCCCACGCGTGCATCTCGAATGCTGACTTCGACATCAATGCCCGTAATGCGAATGACTTCCGTGATGACATCAACCGGTGCCATCCCGGCGAAATGGCGCAACCGTTCAAATTCTCGAGCCACCAATGCGCAACGCTGTCGCCCCTCGGGGCTCAAGTCGGCATCTCCTGGGTCCATGACCGCTTCCAGCAGGGAAACCAACTCCACGGCGTCCGCGGATGCAACGGCTTCCAGCAACGTTTGCGTCAAGTGGTCTTCATGTTCGACGACTTTCTGGTCCCCGGACTGCTCGCGCACCAGATCATGCGCTCGACGACTCAGTGCCAAAAGATCGGCGGGGCCAAAGCGCCAACGCGGCCCTGACAGCAAACGGACGAGCGAAGGATTTTCGCAGGGGTCATCAAGGAGCTTTAACGTCGCCATCACATCGGCGATTTCAGGAAGTTCGAGCAGGCCACCGATACCGACGACCTCAACGTTGATTCCCTGCGCTACCAGCGCGTTGTACCAGCGCGCAACATGTGAATTGGCACGAAGCAAGATCGCGATTTCATGAAGTGGAGTCCCCTCTGCAATGGCTCGTTGGATGTGAGCAACGCCTGAGCGCACTTCCTCCGTGGCCTGCTCAAAGAACGCGACCTCAACGCCACCGGTTGTCGCGCGATCAGGCTGCGCAATGAGTGGCTTTGCTGCTGCGTGGCGTTCGCGCACCGGCGCAGCCACAGCGTTGGCCACATCCAAAATCAGCTGGCCGCTGCGATTGTTGACTCCTAAGCCGGCTTGATTAGCCTTTTGCTCATCGGCCTTGGTGAATTCATGCGCAAAGATTTCGATATTTCCTGCCGAAGCTCCACGCCAGCCATAAATGGCCTGCAAGGGGTCACCAACTGCCGTCAGGCTGTGCCCTTGACCGAACAGGTCAAGCAAAAATGACTTCTGCGCAACCGACGTATCTTGATACTCATCAAGAAGCACCACGGCAAACCGTGCACGCAGATCGCGCCCGATCTCGGGGAACTCGCGGGCCAAGCGAGCCGCAAAACCAATCTGATCGCCAAAGTCCATCAGCGCCAAGCGTCGCTTTTCGCGGCGAAACTCTTCGACCAGACCCAAAAGTTCTAAACGACCACCGGCAGCCGCACGTGCGTCTTTGGCCACCTTGGTGAACTTGGCGCTGTTGGTATCGCGAATCGTTTCGAGTTCGGCAATGTGTGCTTGATCGTGAGCGCGAATCTGATCCGCCGAGCACAACTGCTCATTCATCTCATTTTCCAGGGCCAACACGTGCCCGGCAATCGTGGTGGGCGAACCTTCAATGCAGGTGAACGGTCCTTTAGCCCGGGTCACCACCCGCATGGCCAACTGGAACCTCGCGGGTTGAGTCAGTAACCGTGCATCCGGCTCCACACCCATCAACAGTCCGCTTTCGGTGACCAGGCGCGAAGCAAAAGCGTTGTAGGTAGAAACCGATGGACCCACTTCTAAGTCGGGGTCTGCGTGACCAGTCTCCGATTGGGCGGCACCCCAACGATCAAGTACCGCGTTAATGCGGCGTCCCAATTCAGCGGCTGCCTTGTTCGTGAAGGTCAAGCCCAACACTTGATCAGGCGCCACTTGACCCGATGCCACCAACCACAGCACGCGCGCTTCCATCACTGTGGTCTTGCCGGTACCGGCACCAGCCATGATCACCAGAGGTTCCATGGGAGCCGTGATCGATTCGAGCTGTTCATCGGTGAAGGCAAAGCCAAAGAATGCGGCCAATTCCGCGGGATCAGTCATCAGCTTCTTAGTCGCGGTCATGCGATCACCCCTTTGCCTTCATCTGTGGTGGGGCATGCCGTCTTAAAGTCACAGAATGTGCATGCGTCGTTGACTATGGGCGGGAATGCGCCCGAGGCAATCTGAGCCACCCCCTCTTCGAGTAACTCACCCATCCACGTGGCCGAACTCGCTTCGTCAGCAACCAGGGCTGACTGTTCGCGCACGGTCGTTTTGCCACGAGATGTCAGGCGCAACAGCACGAGCTCCGCGCCCCCAGTGATTTCCTCATCAGGAGAAGGAAGTTCGCGAAATTGAGCAATCGCGTCGTTAAGCGCGCCTTCGCGTACGGCCAGTTGATACAGGCCCAATTGGGGATTTTCTTGCGTTGAGTCCTTCGACGGCGCGGACTTCATCGTCTTGAGGTCAATGACCACAACTTTTCCCTCAGAGGTGAGTTCAAGACGGTCGATCTTGCCGCTCAAGTGCACGTTGCGGCCGGCAATGGTGACGTCCATGGCAAACGATTCCTCAGCACCGATTAAGCGGCGCTCATTGGCGGCCTGCCAACTCAAAAAGTTGATCAGGGCATCGCGTGCTTTGCCGCGCTCAACGTCGGCCTGCCAGACGGCGTCGTAGCTGACCTCATCCCACACCCGATCCAGATGCACCATGAGTTCATCAATGTGCGGGGTCACGTCCTGGCTAGCCGCTTCTTCAGCTAACGCGTGAACAACACTGCCAAATCCCATCGCTGCATTGCGCGGACCATTAGCTCGTACAGCACGCCCCAAGTACCAGCTCAACGGACACGTGACCAGCGACTCCAACTGTGAACCTGAGAGACGGATCTGCTTCTCGGGCGGGAACGGGTGAACGTCTTCACCCGAGATCTCGCGCACACCCCACCAATTGTCCGGGTGAGCAGTTGGAACGAGGAGCTCCTCGCCCACTTTTTCACTCGCCAAACTCCCCAAGATCTGGATGGCAATGTCTCGCTCGGCTTTGGAGAGCCCATCGTTCAACAATTGCGCTCGTAGCGAGGCCACCAAGCCAGGCAAGGTCGATGGTCGAGGAGTTCGAGCCGTAATCGCCGTAGCGGACAAGGTCGGGTTAGCGCGAATCAATTCGTCAATGAATCGCGAAGGTTGAGATCCGTTCTCTGACGCTTCGCCCACAGCCGTGACCAACAATCGCTGACGGGCGCGAGTGATCGCGACATAGAAGAGTCGACGTTCTTCAGCCAACGTTGTGGTTAAGGGATGGACGTCCTCAATATCGTGCGCGACTAACTGATCGGCTTGCAACAAAGTGCCGCGCTGGCGCATGTCGGGCCACACGTCGGCTTGCACATCAGCCACGACGACAAAATCCCACTCGAGTCCCTTAGACCGGTGGGCAGACATGACGCGCACTGCATCTCGACTGACCCCGCGCTGGACCAACGTGTCTGCCGGAATGGACTGACGAGTGATGTTGTGCAGGAATCCGCTAGCACCACCCGCAGCTGAACGCTCTCGGTTGCGCATCGCCAAGGTAAACAACGTCAGCACTGCATCAAGATGACGGTCAGCGCGCCGACCTTGTGCACCACCGGAATACGACGAGCGCTCTAAGCGCTGACCCCACGTCCGTACGTCATCGTTTCGCCAGGGTTGTTGATCCCACAGAGTCCACAACACTTCGTGGGGATCATCGTGCGTGGCCATGGCTTGGCGAGCGAGCACGATGACTTCAGAGAGGCGACGTGCCACTCCCGTTACTTCTTCATCGTGGGTCGCCAAGAGACCAGGGGTCAAAACGGCATCGCGAATCAGTTCGCCTGATGAGGTAGTGGGCAAGCCAAACTCGTTCGCTTGGCGACTTTCCTCACGAAGGGCACGCCCCAAGCGGCGCAACTGCGCTGAATCCCCACCGCAGTAGGCCGACAGCAGGAGTGCGCGGATTTCGTCAGCCGTCACGCTGGCGGGCTCGATCACGCAGCGCATGGCCGTCAACAACGGTTCTACCGCTGGATCCAGGTGCAAGGGCAGGTCTTCACCTGCGACTTCAACCGGGACTCCAGCCGCATGCAGCGAGCGATGAAGGCTAGGAATGGATCGCGCTCCCGACCGCACCAAGACAGCCATCTGTGACCAGGCAATGCCATCGTCAAGGTGCGCACGGCGCAACTGATCAGCAATGGCATCACCTTGCGCGATCGTGGATGAATAGGTGTGCACATCAATGACGCTGGTAGGAAGATCGGGGGCTGCAACGCGTTGGCGGTGGCTTCGACCGTCACCCTTGAATGCGGTGCCGGTGGAGGAAAACTTGGCGGCCACTGAAACTGCGAGGTTGACTAATCCCTCGCCACTGCGACGACACGTGCGCAGGGCCACCACAGCTGCCTCTGATCCATCCGCTTGCGGGAAACGCACGGGGAACTCCACGATGCCCTTCACGTCAGCGCCGCGGAAGGCATAAATCGACTGATCAGGATCGCCGACAGCAACCAAATCGCGACCGCCACCGGCAATCGCCTGAAGAAGGCGCTCTTGGGCTGGGTCAGTATCTTGAAATTCATCAACAAAAACCGCGTCATAGCGTTGGCGTAGGTCAGCTTGACCACGGGACGACTGCGCAAAGATCACCGCGCGCGTGACCATCTCGGTGTAGTCGATCTCGTTCTTATGATCGAGGACATCAAGGTATTCCGACAGGGCATC